>CATZYB010000205.1 GCA_958426095.1 uncultured Lachnospiraceae bacterium | reverse complement strand
TAAGCCAAAATTATCAAGGAATTATGTGTTCTGTAGAAAAAAATAAGCAGATAGTTCATGACATGAAACATCATCTTATGGTCTTGAGTGAATATGAAAGAACTGGAGAATATCAAAAGCTTCATGTGTATTTGGAAAATTTATCTGAGAAGTTTGCAAGTGCGAATGGTTTCGTTTGGACAGGAAATAAGGTATTGGATTTTATTTTGAATGAAAAAAAGGCCGAAGCGGAAAAAAAAGGAATTAAATTTTCAATATATGCTTCTGCTTTACTAAAACACTTCTTAAATGATGGTGATGTATGTGTTCTTTTTGGAAATCTGTTAGATAATGCTATTGAAGCGTGCGAGGGTATTTCAGAGGGACCAAGGGAAATAACTGTTAAAATTGATAAGCAAAAGCAGTTGCTTTTCATTGAAGTAACTAACAATATGAGTATATTGCCGTTAATTAAAAGAGGAAAATTTATTACGTGTAAATTAGATAAGGAATTTCATGGTTATGGAATTAAGAGTGTAAAGCATATTGTATATAAATATGAGGGTACTTTTTCATATTATATAAAAGAAAATATATTTACGGTAAATATTTCTTTTTTTAATAGTTGAGAGATATTTAAAAAAACGAAAGGAGAATTATCATGGAAAAGAAAATGAATTTTGAATGTGCAGGATGTTTAAATGAGGAAATCGAAGAGATAAGAAAGATATCTTCATACAGTGAGGATGGACAAAATGAAATTATTTTTACAGAACCTTATGATGCGTTATTGACTATTTTATGTTGCTAATTAAAAAAAATAGGAAGGGCAGAATGTGAACAGCGTTCTGCTCTTCTTATTTTATCATAACGTGTAGAAAAGTAGTTACACTAGAAGTGTGCATTTAGGAACGGCATACTTTTGGTGCTAAGTGTAAAGTGGGGGGATGAGCATATGGATTACATTTTGTTTGAAACATTTTATGAAGAAATATTGAGAAGGGCTGTGGGCGAGCTGAGAAAGTGTATATGTGAGAAATCAGCCTATTTTTCAGAAGAATTATACACAGATTTTGTCACTCACCTGGCCGGGCAGCTTCAGGCGCTTTGTTTGCGGACGTTGATCGTTCAAATGCACTATTATAAACAGACAGGAAAACTGAAAGGGAAGGATTCTAAGGAAGAGTATGAATTTTTCTGCCGGAAGGTCATAGGGCAAAAACAGTTTGCCGGGAAGTTGTTTCGAAGTTTTCCCGCTTTAAAGTCCTGTGTTGAAAAAAAGCTGGAATATATGACGGCTTACTATAGGGAAATTATCGATCGTTTTTGTAAAGATCGGGAAGAAATCCGAAGGGGACTGTGTTCACAGGCAACAAAGATTACGAAAATATCCGGAAATTTCTCCGATGTTCATAATGGCGGACGGCAGGTTTTGCGGGTCGAGCTTGACAATACCTGTGAATTGCTCTATAAGCCCCACTCCATGGAGAATGAAGAGAAGTATTCCGGATTACTCAGATGGCTCAGTGAGAAAACGGGTGTAGGACAGCTTGAGTATTCCTTTTTATCCTATGATGACCATAGCTGGTGTTCCATTGTGGATTACAGGGCTTGTGATAATCAGACACAATTAGAGAATTATTATATCTGTATGGGCGTTCACATGTTTTTGACCTATTTTTTGGGAACAAAAGATTTGCATTACGAAAATATCATTGCTTCCGGAGAGTATCCGGTTTTAATTGATTTGGAAACATTAGTTCATACATCTCATAATTCGGAAAGGAACACGGTAAAAGAAGAAATTGTTCATCAGTTATCCCAATCGGTGCTGTATTCCGGACTGCTTCCTTTTTATCACTGGAACAAGGATGGGAACGGGATCGACAGCAGCGGCATCAGAGGCAGCGGCGGCCAGAAGTATCCCTTTAAAACGCCTGTGATCGTTAAGGCCGGAACCTCTGAGATGCATATCGAATATCGATATCTTGTTTCAAAAAAAGCACAGAACCTTGCCACTGTAGAAGGGGAGTTCTATGAGCCGGGGTTATATAAAGAACAGATTGTGGCTGGTTTTATGAGTGCTTATAAGGCAGTTATGATCCATAGGGATGAATTTGGGAGCCGGTTAAAAGAACTTGAGCAGACAAAAAGCCGTTATCTGACGGCGGACACACAGCGTTACAGTATGCTGCTTTCCGGTTCCTATCATCCGAAGTTATTAGTCAAAGACGGGGAACGGGAAAAGTTTTTAGATTTATTATGGCAGGGAAGATCAGCTTCAGATGAAGCTATTGTTAAAAGTGAGATTACAAGCCTGATAAACGGTGATATCCCTTATTTTTATTATTCATTAAATGGCGCCAGTCTGTTTACAGCTCAAGGGCATGAAATAAAACACTATTTTTCTTGTCCGGCCATGGAGATATTGAGAGAGCGACTAAAAATGCTCAGTGAATCGGATATGAAGAAACAAGTGGAATTCATCGGGGTATCTCTGGATTTGATGGACAGCGAAAAGTCCGGGTATTTTAACGGCGTGTATTTGACCCGAAAAGGTGATTTGAGAAAAGAAATTGAAAAAGAAGTTGTCCGCAAAAGCATATTAGAGTTTAAGGCAAAATTGGTGGACAATGCTGTGTGGAATGCAGATCGGACAGAGGTGGGCTGGTATGCTTTACAGTTGTCTTCTTCCGGCCAGGACAGTTGGGACATCCGGGCGATGAATATGTATCTGTATGACGGACTGGCAGGAATATTACTTATTTTATATGTCCTGGAGCAGTATGAAGAGGATGGAGAGATTTCCCGCATGGGTACTGTCCTGGAACAAATGCTTTTCAGGTATACGAATGAAGGCGTCAGGGACATGGAAAGTCTTCAGACAAAGAATACGGGAGCCTATAATGGTGAAAGCTCTGTCCTGTATACATATCTCGTGTTATATCAGCTCACCGGCCGACGGATATACATGGATTATGCGAAGAAACATACGCAAATAATAGATTGGCTCATTGGTGAAGACAAAAGCTTTGATCTTTTATCCGGTAATGGAGGCGCGGCGCAGGTGCTGCTTAAAATGTATATTATGCTAAACGACAGACGCTATCTGGATATGGCTGTAAGAGCGGTTGACGTTTTAGAAAGGACCGCCGTCATTCAGACGAAGGGAATCGGGTGGCCTGTTGAAAGGGATAGGCCGGCAATGGCCGGAATGGCCCATGGAAACAGCGGGATTCTCATGCCTGTCATCTCATTGTGGAAAATCACCGGAGAAGAAAAATACGAAAGGCTGGCGGAACAAATATGGCAGTATGAAGAATATGTATATGACGAAAGAATCAATAACTGGACAGATTTGCGTTCATCAGAGGGGCAAAGAGATGATATCGGGCCGGTGGCCTGGTGCCACGGCGCCGGAGGCATACTTCTTTCCAGATTAAAATGCTGTGAAGATCTCCAGGATGATAAGTGGAGAGAACGGTTTGAAAAGGATATTTTCAGAGCCCGTGCAAAGTTGAGCCGATATTGGAAGCGGGACAGTTTTAGCCTGTGCCACGGTATATATGGCAATCTTATGATACTTGAAAGCAGCGCAAAGAAATTATACTGGCCGTCGGGTAACGTCATACTCCTGCCCCATGATAGAATATATCCGGGATTAATGAATGGGTATG
>CATZYB010000204.1 GCA_958426095.1 uncultured Lachnospiraceae bacterium | reverse complement strand
CTCTGAAGTTTATCTTTCAATATTTCCGAAGTCAAAAAGTAATCAATACGCCATCCCGCATTATTCTTCCGGGCATTAAACCGATAGGACCACCAGGAATATTCTCCCGTCTTGTCCGGATAAAAATAACGGAAAGTATCAATGAATCCCGCATCCAAAAGCTCTGTCATCTTTGCCCGTTCTTCGTCGGAAAAGCCCGCATTTTTCCGGTTTGTCTTTGGATTTTTAAGGTCGATCTCTTCATGGGCCACATTCAGATCTCCGCAGACGACTACAGGTTTTACCTTTTCCAGCCCTTTAAGATAACTTCGAAAGGCATCTTCCCATTCCATCCGGTAAGGTAATCGGGCCAGACCATCCTTAGAGTTCGGTGTATACACTGTCACCAGATAAAACGGATCATATTCGACAGTGATCACCCGCCCTTCGGTGTCATGCGCTTCGATTCCCATGCCATAGGTTACATTCAATGGTTTTACCCGGGTAAATACTGCGGTTCCCGAATACCCTTTACGCTCCGCATAATTCCAGTATTGTTCATATCCCGGCAGCTCCAACTCAATCTGTCCGGCCTGAAGTTTCGTCTCCTGCAGACAAAATACGTCCGCATCCAATGTATTGAATATATCCACAAATCCTTTGCCGACAACGGCGCGCAGACCGTTCACATTCCACGAAATCAATTTCATCTCAGCCACTCTCCAATCTTTTCTACCAATGCTCTGTTCGCTTCATGGGTATTAATTCCTATTCGATAAAAGTTCTCATTTAAATTCTCATAATCATCACAGCATCGAATCATCATGCCCTGGCCAAGCAGCCAGTTCCCCAGAGAACCTTTAGCGCCCTCCGACGCCTTCCGGCCGCTTTCCGGCGCTTCAAAAAGCAGATAATTCGCCTGTCCATGCACCGTTCTCAATCCCATCCGGGTAAGTTCTTTATAAAGCCATTCCCGCTCTTTTTCCACATAAACGAGCACTTCTTTTTCGTAATCCGCTGATTTAAGCGCTTCCAGCCCTGCCGCCTCGGCCACACAGTTTACATTCCAATCACAGCCGAATTTATCAATGACATCCCCCAGACCTTTCCGTCCGCATAACAAATAGCCCAGACGAAGCCCGGCAATACCGAACATTTTCGTAAAGGATTTTAAAATAAGCAGTTTCGGGTGTAAAGGCAATTTTCCGATCAAAGAATACTGTTCTCCCTGACGGACAAATTCCAGAAAACATTCATCCACCACCAGCCATGTATCCGTTTCCTCACACCGTTCCAGCACCGTCATTAATAAATCCGGCGACATCAAAAGTCCGGTCGGATTATTGGGATTGCATAAAAACACCATGTCCGTCTCCGGCCCGATCTGCCCGCACAAATCTGCTTTTACCTGAAAATCCCCGGGATCGATCGGATAATATTCAATCCGGGCATCCACACACCGAAGAGCCGCTTCATACTCGGCAAAGGTCGGAGCCAGAACAAGGGCCTGTTTTGGCCGCAGTGCAAAAACTGTCCGAAAAATCAGATCAGATGCTCCGTTTCCCACACAGATATCCGCCATAGCCAGGCCATATTTTTCACCCAGCGCTTCTTTTAATTTTCTCTTACTGTCATCCGGATACCATCCGGCACGGGACAGACTTTCTTCCATAGCCTTCCGGATATTTTCAGGAATACCCAGCGGTGTCACATTGACAGAAAAATCAATCATATCTTCTTCCTTTTTATCTGAGACCCTGGCGCCATCCCGGCGCTTTCCGCCATGATGGATATTACGCCATGCTTTCATGGATCGCATCCAAAACCTTTTTCAAATCTTCTGCCGGCATCTGTCCCGGAGCCGAGGCCTTTTCTCCTGCCCCAAAGGTAATCGCCGAACCAAAAGTTTCCCCGGCCAGACGGCTGATGAGCCCCATCGGCCCCATGGACATGGTCACTACGGGTTTTTCCGTATAAAGTCTTTCCATCTCTTCCGTTGCCGTCAGCAATTCCAATACGTCCGTCTTTTTCTTCGGCATTACTGCAATTTTTAATATATCCGCACCCATTTCATCCATTAAAATCAATCGCCGGGTCATCTCATCCTTCTCCGGCGTTTTAATAAAATCATGGTTGGATGCGATAACGACCATTCCATGTCTGTGGGCCATATCAATAATCTCTCTGGTAACCTTACCATCCATAAATAATTCCACATCCAGCGCATCGGCCTGTCCGGACTCACAAACTGTCCGGCTGACTTCCAGATATTGTTCCGGTCGAATCGGCTTCTCCCCGCCTTCCTGGACAGAACGGAAGGTAAACAGCAGCGGTTTATCGCCCAGCTTGCTGCGAAGCATCCCAAGCATATCTCTAAAACACGTCTTATCAAAAACATCCTCATACCAGTCCGCCCGCCATTCGATCAAATCCGCCGGAAGTTCCTGAATACTTTCCGCTTCCCTCAGGATTTCTTCCGGGTCTTTCCCACAAATAGGAACACAGATTTTAGGCCTTCCCTCACCAATTGCCAATTTTCTTATATATACTGTATCCATACAAACCTCCAAATTGACATTCAATCTATTTTATTTTAATATTAAATCAATGTAATGGCAAGCTTTAGATAAAGGAGAATGAATCATGGAATCAAGAATTACCGGACATACTGTCCTGACCGGTCTTTTAGGAAGTCCGGTCGCTCACAGCATTTCACCAATGATGCACAATGAATCTTTCCGCCAGCTCGGCTTAGATTATGCCTATCTGGCTTTTGATGTAGGTACTGATAATTTAAAAACAGCCGTCGAGGGTTTAAAGGTTCTCGGCGTCCGCGGCTTTAACCTGACCATGCCGGACAAAAACCTGATGGCTGAATATTGCGATAAATTATCTCCGGCTGCAGAAATTATCGGCGCTGTCAATACGGTCGTCAACGATCACGGCGTCCTGACCGGACATACTACCGACGGTATCGGCTATATGCGGGCGGCCAAAGATGCCGGATTTGATCTGACCGGAAAAACAATGACTTTGCTCGGCGGCGGCGGCGCCGCCACAGCCATCTGCGTTCAGGCTGCTCTGGACGGTTTAAAGGAAATTCATGTCTTTAATATAAAAGATCAGTTTTTCCCTCGTCTCCAGGCCCTCGTTGACAAAATCAATGACCGGACCGACTGTAAGGTAACCCTCGACGATCTGGCCGACACCACAGCCCTTAAATCGGCCGTCGGATCCAGTCATATTTTAACCAACGGTACTTCCGTCGGCATGAGCCCAAACACGGACGGCTGTCTCATCACGGACATGTCCATGTTCCGCCCGGATCTGATCGTTTCCGACGTCATCTATAATCCGGAAGAAACCAAATTACTCCGTCTCGCCCGGGAACACGGTTGCCGGACTTTCAACGGACTGTACATGCTTCTCTATCAGGGAGCCGCCGCTTTCACCCTCTGGACAGGCAAGGAAATGCCGGTGGATATTATCAAAGAAAAATACTTTACACGGTAAACATCCATTTTGAGTAAAAAAATTGCGCTTCTTAAAAAAGAAGCGCAATTTTTTTACTCATAAATTCCTAAATTCTCAAACTATTTATCAACTCAAGTGTCTCTTTCCGGCAGGCCTCAACAGCCTCTTTACAATCCTCAATATCCTCTGAATCCAGCATAATACTATCTTCTCCGGGAT
>CATZYB010000203.1 GCA_958426095.1 uncultured Lachnospiraceae bacterium | reverse complement strand
CATGGACGGGTCAGCCTGAAGGACGGAACCCATCTGGACTTTGCCCTCGGTGAGAAGGCAGGCGAGCCCCAGTTCGTTATTACAGATTTATTGCCGCATTTGGCAAAAGGTCTGAATCCGGGGCCGATCGATACAGTCATTACCGGAGAAATGCTGAACATTCTTATCGGCAGTTATCCGGCCGCTGACGATATAAAGACAGACCCGGTAAAACAGAAAGTATTGGAAATTCTTGCAGAACAGTATGGTATTGAAGAAGAGGACTTTTTGTCGGCGGAGATCTGTTTCGTTCCGGCGTATAAGGCTTCGGATATCGGGTTCGATCGGAGTATGATCGGGGCTTATGGCCAGGATGATAAAATCTGCGCTTACCCGGCCGTAGTAGCTTTGACAGAACTCGAAACGCCTGAAAACACGACCATTGTTCTTTTAGCAGATAAAGAGGAAGTCGGAAACGGCAGTGTTTCCGGTATGGATTCAGCTTATATTGATTATTTTATAGAAGATTTGTGCGCTATGGATGACGTGCCGCTTCGGGATGTACTGCGAAAATCCCAGGCTCTTTCTGCCGATGTGTCCAGCGGTTTTGACCCGGCCTATGCGGATTGCTTTGATTCTCATAATGTGAATCGCATAAATCACGGCACCATTATACAGAAATACAATGGCTATAATGGAAAGGCCGATACCAATGATGCCGGTTCAGAATATCTCGCCGAAATCCGTCGTATTCTGGACGGCGCCGGAGTCTTATGGCAGAGCGGCGAAACGGGGCGTATCGATCTTGGCGGCGGACGGACCCTGGCCCGGTGTATCGCTAACCGAAATATCGATGTGGTCGATATCGGCGTTCCGGTTTTGAGCATGCACTCTACTTTTGAGACCACCTCCAAGCTGGATATCTATATGCTTTATAAAGCGCTTTCCGCCTTTATGAATACGGAGATACATGGGCTGT
Organism: uncultured Lachnospiraceae bacterium; assembly: GCA_958426095.1. Classification (GTDB taxonomy): domain Bacteria; phylum Bacillota; class Clostridia; order Lachnospirales; family Lachnospiraceae; genus Frisingicoccus. The sequence goes on along the minus strand of CATZYB010000203.1, from coordinate 2,723 downwards.
ATTAACGGTGCGAAATTTGTCAATGAATTGTGGATTAAAATGAATTGTGAGAGATAAGAAAGAGTGATAAAATCATATTGTGGAACAATCGTGTTGCAGGGTGGCTGACCTCTATTCTACATAGAATGGGGGTGGTGCTGGTGAACAATAAACATTTTGATTTCAAAGACCTTATGGCTTTTGGTATGTTTGTTCTGGCATTACTGACATTCGTATTTACGTTTATCAGATAGTGTTTATGGCATAGAAAAACCACCCCAAAACTTTGACCGAGTGGCAGGGTGGAATTTCTAATCTAATAATCTGGTCAACCCCCTTGTGGGCGGTTGTTCCTTGTATATTTACATTATAGCATTAAAACAATGGCTTGACAAGATTTTTCAGGGTGTTTATAATGTAAGCAACGCGTTGATGAGACGAGTAGGATATGAAACATCACAGAGAGGGACCGGCTGCTGGAAGGGTCCTGTTGGGAAATATCTGAAAACTACCTCGGAGTGGCTCTAATCAAGTCCGGTGATTCCGTTATCAATCGAAATGAAGTGGTTTTGCATATGCGAAGGCATATGAAACAAAAAGGGTGGAACCGCGAGAAGAACTCGTCCCTTTCTATCAGACAGATGATAGGAAGGGGCTTTTTTATGCCCCGGATAAGTTTCTGTCTGAATTAGAGATAAAGAATATGTGAAGGGAGAAAATGAAGATGAAAGTAACATTGAAGGACGGCTCTGTAAAAGAGTATGCACAGCCGATGTCTGTCATTGACATTGCAAAGGATATTTCCGAAGGATTGGCACGGGCGGCCTGTGCCGGTGAATTAAACGGTGAGGTTGTGGATTTGCGTACCGTTATTGACAGTGATTGTGAATTAAATATTTTGACATTTGAGTCGGAGGGCGGTGCGGCAGCTTTCCGTCATACGACATCCCATATTATGGCTCAGGCGTTGAAACGTCTCTATCCGGACGCAAAGCTGGCGATCGGACCATCGATCGCTGATGGTTTCTATTATGATATTGACAGTGAAACACCTCTGACAGCGGATGATCTGACTAAAATTGAAGCTGAAATGAAAAAGGTTGTGAAAGAAGCCTGGCCGATCACACGGTTTACAAAGAGCAGAGATGACGCTATTGCTTATTTTAAAGAGAAAGATGAACCATATAAGGTTGAATTGATTGAGGACTTACCGGAAGATGCAGAAATCAGCTTTTATCAGCAGGGTGAATTTGTGGATCTTTGTGCAGGCCCGCATCTGATGACAACAAAGCCGGTCAAGGCCTTTAAGCTGACCAGTCTGGCCGGAGCTTATTGGCGCGGAAGTGAAAAGAATAAGATGCTTACCCGTATTTACGGTACAGCATTTACAAAGAAAGCCGACCTGGAAGAGCATCTGGCACGGATTGAAGAAGCAAAGAAACGTGATCACCGTAAACTCGGTAAAGAACTTGGCTTATTCATGATCCGTGAAGAAGGACCGGGCTTCCCGTTCTTCCTTCCAAAGGGCATGGTTCTTAAAAATACTCTGTTGGATTACTGGAGAGACCTTCACCGCAAAAATGGTTATGTAGAAGTATCCACACCGATCATTTTAAGCCGTCATCTGTGGGAAAATTCCGGCCACTGGGATCATTATAAAGATAATATGTATACCACAGTGATCGACGATGCGGACTTTGCCGTCAAACCGATGAACTGCCCGGGCGGTATGCTTGTTTACAAATCTGAACCACATTCTTATAAGGATTTGCCGCTGCGTGTCGGTGAATTAGGCCTTGTACACCGTCATGAAAAATCCGGCCAGCTTCACGGCCTGATGCGTGTGCGCTGTTTCACACAGGACGATGCCCATATCTTTATGACTCAGGATCAGATCCGTCAGGAGATTAAGGGCGTCGCCAAACTGATCGATGAAGTTTACAATCTGTTTGGATTTAAATATCACGTAGAACTTTCTACACGTCCGGAGGATTCCATGGGAAGTGATGAAGATTGGGAAATTGCAACGGATGGTCTTAAAGGCGCCCTTGAAGACCTTGGTCTTGATTATGTCGTCAATGAAGGCGACGGCGCTTTCTATGGTCCGAAGATCGATTTCCATCTGGAAGATTCCATCGGAAGAACCTGGCAGTGCGGTACTATCCAGCTGGATATGCAGATGCCTCAGCGTTTTGATCTGGAATATACGGGAGCAGACGGCGAAAAGCATCGTCCGGTTATGATCCATCGTGTAGCCTTCGGTTCCGTAGAACGTTTCATCGGTATTTTAATTGAGCATTTTGCCGGCGCATTCCCGACATGGCTTTCTCCGGTACAGGTAAAGGTTCTGCCGATTTCCGATAAATATATGGATTATGCTCAGAGTGTATTGTCTCAGTTGAATGATGCCGGTATCCGTGCCGAGATTGATACCCGTGCAGAAAAGATCGGTTATAAGATTCGTGAAGCAAGGCTTCAGAAGATTCCTTATATGCTCGTTGTCGGAGCTAAAGAAGAGGAAGAAAAGGCCGTTTCTGTCCGCAGTCGTTTCAAAGGCGATGAAGGACAGAAGGATCTGAAGACATTCATGGAGGATATTCTGGAAGAAATCCGCACAAAAGAAATACGTAAAGTAGAAGAAGAAGCTTAAGATATAAAAAAAGAGAATGATTTCAAAAATTTTTTTTGAAGTCATTCTCTTTTTTGATTATTCAGAAATTACGTGGTTTCTTATAATGGCCCGG
>CATZYB010000202.1 GCA_958426095.1 uncultured Lachnospiraceae bacterium | reverse complement strand
GGGGCCGACATTTCCCTCGAAAATATCCGGGATGTCTGCGGCGAACCAGTAGCCGACGTTATTGTCCGTCATTCTTCGCTCCACGGAACAGTTGTCGAAGGCGATATTATTCCGACTCTCATCGATGAGCTGCCAATCATCGCTGTAATGGCTGCCTTTGCCGAAGGTCAGACCATCATCCGGGATGCCGCCGAACTGAAAGTCAAAGAATCCGACCGTATCGCCGTGATGTCAGAGAATCTCAGTGCCATGGGGGTAGATATCACCCCAACCGCTGACGGCATGATCATCAACGGCAGCAAAACGCCTCACGGCGCTCAGATCCAAAGTCATCTGGATCATCGGATCGCCATGTCCTTTGCTGTGGCCGCCCTGGCCAGTGATGGCGAAACGGAAATCATCGGCAGTGATTGTGTTAATATTTCCTATCCGACATTTTATGAGGATTTATTTAAACTGGCAAAATAAATATCAAAAACATTCTCCCCGGATTCTGTTTTCAGATTCCGGGGAGAAATTTTTAATCTTTATTTATCTGTTCCAATTCTTCTTTTGTAAGTTTTGTAATGCGCAAAATCATCTCATCCGAAAGCCCCTCTTTGCGCATATTTAAGGCGTCCTCCAATTTTGCTTCCAGACGACCTTCTTCCCGGTCATAATACCGTTCTTCCCATGCCTGCATATACCGCACACCTACTTCCTCACTGGCTTTAACCCTACATACTCGTTGATGCAGCCGTTGGATTCTTTCACTCTTTGACTTTGCCGCCATTTCATCCGTTGACTCTTTAACATAGTGTAAAAACTCAACCAATTCTTCGGAAACTTCACCATCATTCTTTCCTTCCGTACTCAAAAAAATACGCACTGCGCCGTCCGCAAGATAAAGTTCCGGCACTTCCTGACATCGGGGCAGAAACGTATACTGATATTTTTCATATCCAAATAAATCGAAGGCCATAATAACAATAATATAAGAAGCATTTAATTTATTGTAATCAGGCACTCCCGGTTCCAAAAGTGACGTGTCTATCAGCGCCTGATAATAGCGGCTGCGTTTTGCCAAATCACTTTTTCGTTCATCCTGCATCTCCGTGTTATAAACTGTCCGTTCATCATCCATTGCAAAAACATCCATACGTATCGAACGTATCAACGGCGAAAGACGGGCTTCCTTTTCGGTCTCGTTTTTAACGATTGTGGAAATCTCTCTTCCAAAAATAATACTTAATACATCCTGATGGGTCCTAGAATCCTCCATTACCACATCAAATAAAAAACGGCTTGTAAGGTTCAGCTCATTCAATGATTTTCTTTTCAGCTCATGTTTCATTTACATTTCTCCTTTAATTATATCGGGTATTTCTTAAAAAAACAATGGGAATTCTAATTAGAAATATTTTGTGTGATATCACAGAAATGTTTTTAGATACATATTATTATAGCGAAAAAAATCCCCCGATACAAACACAATGTATCGAGGAATTTTGACATTGATTTCACCCGGCAATCATCATACAGATCGGTATAGTCACAATAGACAGCAGTGTGGTCATACCAAAAAGCTCCGTTGCATAGTAATCATCTCGTCCATAGAGGATCGCCATGGTAATGGTCATGGCTCCGGAAGGACAGGCCGCTGTTACCGCCGCGACAACACGCATCTGCTCATCGATCGGAACGAACCGGAGAAGCAGCGCAAATATGGCGGATGAAAGGATGAGCCGAAGCGCCACCACAAAAAACATCCGTCCTTTTTTTAATGTATTGCCGAAATTCAGCTGGGCCATGATGGCGCCGGACAGGAGCATGGCCAGCGGCGTATTCATATCGGCGATGGAATTCATGGCAAATGCGATATTGGTCGGAATCTTTAGCTGAAAAATAAAACACAAAATTCCGCCGCATACCGCGACCAAACAGGGATTAATGAGTTTTTTCGGCTGAAATCCGCTGTTATCCAGCAAGAGAATACCATGGGTCCAACAAAATATATGGAAGGTCGCCACAAACACCGTCGCATAAATGACGCCGATACTTCCAAAAAGAGCATAACCCAAAGGGACACCGATAAAACCACAGTTCGTATAAGTCACGGCAAATTTCTCAACAGCCAGGTCATAACCTTCTTTTTCATGAAGCAAAAAATGAGCCAGCACGATGGAAATCACATAACTGATCACTGCCAGTACAAACAAAATTCCCATATTCTTTAAAAGCGCTGTGTCATATTCCATCTGAAAAGACATAAAAATCAATATAGGATTTACGATCAGAGTACTCAGTCTTGAAAGCTTTTCTTTGGTGTTATTATCAATAATTCCGACTTTAAAACAGATGACTCCAACCACCATAATGATGAATATGGAAATAATTTTGCCCAGCACTGTGGAAACAATCATCTCTGTCAATCTCCTTTTCTTTTGAATATAATTTCGACAATTATATCACTACCTCGCCATTTGGTAAATACGAATCATATCCTCTTTTTCCAGTTTTTTAAAGCCGCCGATATACCGGGTTTCCATGAAACTGCATTTATAAGCCAGCGTCTCAATCTGCGCATCTGTCAGATCGATTCCCATTTCATGAATAGACGTCGGCATGTGGATATCTTTAAAAAAGTTTTCCACCGCCCGGATACCTTCAAGCGCCGTTTTCTCCGGATGGTTAAAGTCCTGAGGAATCCCCATAACATTCACGGCAAACTGAGCAAATCGTTTTGGATTTTCCATATAGACATATCTGGCCCAGCTTCCCCAAATAGCTGCCAGACCGGCGCCGTGAGCTACATCAAACATACCGCTGACTTCATGTTCCAACTGATGGCTTGCCCAATCAGAAGACAGGCCGCACCCGGTCAGGTTATTATGAGACAGACTGCTCGCCCACATCAATGATGCCCGGGCATTATAATTTTCCGGTTCTTCCATAAGGATCCGGGCGTTATGGATCACCGAAACCATCAGTCCCTCGGCAATACGGTCTGTAATCTCAAAATCCGTCTCCGGATTAAAATACCGTTCCATTGTGTGCATCAGAATATCCACGGCGCCGCACTGAGTCTGATACATTGGCAATGTATAGGTCAGCTCCGGATTCATAATGGCAAACCGACAGCGGCTCATATCATTGCTGTATCCCCGTTTTATCCAGCCATCCTCATTGGTAATTACTGAAGACCAGCTCATTTCACTGCCTGCCGCGGCAATCGTTAAAACAGCCCCTATCGGAAGACAAGCTTCGGCCTCCCGCTTTCTGCTGTATATATCCCATACATCGCCTTCATTGGCAACGCCATATCCGATCGCCTTCGCCGAATCAATAACACTGCCGCCGCCGACAGCCAGGATAAAATCCACGCCAGCCTCTTTGCACATACGAATTCCCTCATATACAAGCGATAATCTCGGATTCGGCACAACGCCTCCCAAAGAAATGTATTCAACGCCTGCTTCTTTTAAAGATTCCTCTATCCGTCCTAAAAGACCTGATTTTTTTGCGCTCTGACCACCGTAATGAAGCAGCACCTTCTGGCAGCCCTGCTCTTTAACAAGACGCCCCGTCTCTTTTTCTGTGTCTTTTCCAAAAACCACCCGAGTTGGCGTATAATATTCAAAATTAATCATTTTCGTTTTCCCTTCTCCAAATACTTCTATAGAAAAAACTCAGATATCCCTTTCGATATC
>CATZYB010000201.1 GCA_958426095.1 uncultured Lachnospiraceae bacterium | reverse complement strand
GCTAACCCTGGCATTTTCATTTCCCCGTATACACTCAAAAGGACCGATCTTACTGATCTTCCTCGCCGGAAGGTATGCGGAAATAAATACGGTACCCAAGCTGACAAGCACTACGCACAAAACACCTATCGGAGAGATATTTAAGGATACGGGCACGCTCTTCACGCTTCCGTAAATGCCTGTCACATTTTCAACAAAGGGCGCCAGCAGCATCATACCGCCCTGCACCACAACCAATCCCAAAATAAAGCCTGTCGGCAGCGCGAACAGCAGTAAATAAAACGCCTCGAAATAGACGCTGCTCCGTTTCTGGCGTCCCGTAGCCCCGACAGAACAGAGCATGCCGAGATAACGGCTTCTCTCCTCAAAGGACATATTAAATAAATTATAAATGAGAATGACCGACGCCACAACAATAATCGCAAGGAAAAATAAGGTCATTCCATTGACGATCAAATTTATGGTAGAATCCGAAGAATTTCCCGAAAAAACCAGAACATAGTTGTTAAATACGACCTTCTTTTCCTCAGTAAACTCCCTCAGCTCCCAGACAGGCGCCGTCTCTGAATCCGATAAATCAAACATAACCGAAACATTAAAATTCCCATCGGCCGCCGCGATTTCCGGGCTGATCCATGTCAGCGCCTCATAGCAGGCCCCGCTGCGATCCTCAAAGGCAGGCGCTTTCATAAAGCCCACAACCTGGTAATTTTGCGTCGCTTTTGTATAATTTATATTCTCACGAAAGCTGTCGTTTTCTCCATAATAAGGAAAATCTCCCGACACCTCCACCGTTTCTCCATATTTGACAGTAATCTCATAAAAGGGAAAGGTGGATTCCACACCCTCAGAAATTCCGGTAATGCTCCGTGTAAAATATGCCGCCGGGAGCTCGTCGCCAACCCGGATTCCGGAGCCGTCTTCCCGTACACTCTCACTGAGTATGATCTCGTCTGTGGATGTCGGCAGTCTCCCCTCGGAAAGTTCAATATTCATCCAATCAAAACATTGATCCGAATAGGCCCGCACATTCAGATAGGGTTTTTGGGAATTATTCGTCTGTTTAAAAGCCGTTATGCCCATACTCTTAGAAACCGCCGTTTCCGTCACATGATCCATAGCCTCGATTTCCGAAAGTTCTTCTCTATTAACATCATAAATACTGGCATGCCATTTGCCATCCCTGGCCGCTCCCACTTTTTCCATATAGGAAATGGCCGTATCCTTTCCCACAAACACGCAGGTCATCAACAGAACCATAAAAACAATGCCCAAAAAGGCCGTCATCGTCCGTTTGCGGTTCTGCTTCATATACTGTTTGGTGACATAATGTACGATATGATTTCTCATACATCCCCACCTCCCAGCACGCGAATCCGTTCATCTCTGGTAATCCTGCCATCCTCAATGTACAGCATTCGATCCGCCTGAAGAGCAATGCGCTCATCATGGGTAATGAGAAGCAGGGTCTGTTTCTGGCTCCGGTTTGACTCTTTTAAAAGACGGATAATCTCCGCCCCCGTACTCCGGTCCAGATTCCCGGTCGGCTCATCGGCCAGGACAATGGTGGGATGATTAAATAAGGCCCGCCCGATGGACACCCGCTGCTGCTGTCCGCCGGACAACTGGCTCGGCAGATTATTTCTCCGATCCGTTAAACCCAGCCGCTCAACAATATCATCCAGCCGCTCTTTATCCAACTTACGTCCATCTAACAAGTGGGGAAGGACAATATTTTCATCCACATTCAGTACTGGCAATAGATTGTAAAACTGATAAATGAGCCCAATCTGACGCCTCCTGAAAATCGCCAGCTTATCTTCGCTTAATCCATGAATATCCGTTCCGTTAATGAATACTTTCCCCTCGGTCGGCTGGTCCACGCCGCCGAGAATATGCAAAAGGGTAGATTTGCCGCTGCCCGACGGTCCCACGATGGAAACGAACTCGCCCTTTTCCACCGAAAATGACACGTCGTCCAGGGCCTTGATGGCCGTGTTTCCCTCACCATATACCTTTGTCAAATTTTCACATCGAAGTATTTCCATGTCACATTCCTCCTTATCTTCTTTTAGTATAAAAGAGCAACATGACTCTTCCGTGAACCCTTTCGTGACAAAATTGTCACCCTTTCACATCCTCATCCCGCTGAAACTCAAGGATGTCCCCGGGCTGACAATCTAAAACATCGCATATGGCATTCAGAGTCGAGAAACGAATGGCGCTGATCTTTCCGGTTTTCATCTTTGACAAATTCACGTTGGCAACGCCGACCCTTTCCGATAACTCCTTCAACGACATTTTCCGATCGGCCATCACCCGGTCTAACCGCAATATAATAGCCATCTTATCACCCCTTACAACGTTTCGTCCGACTCAATCTGAAGCGACATTCCGTATTCAAAAATATAGGAAAGACAGATAATAATACCGCCTATGACCAACCCCTGCCAAAATCCTGACGCCAAACCGCCGGAACCGCTAAAATATCCGGCAATACCAAGGACGGTTGACAAAAGCACAGATTTTACAAAGGCCGAAACAATGATCAATACCCCGATAGAAAAAATGGATTTACAGCATTGCTTTATAAACGGACTATAATCCTCATCGATTCTTTTAAATATATTCTTTATATTCCACAAAATCGCCAGCGTGATCAGCTTCATCACAAATCCTCCGAAATAACCGATCAAATATACGATTTTAGGACTCTCCACGGCCTTTGCATTTAACAGATTTCTCGCAAAATCAACCTCCATATTTCCCTTAAAGAAACCATAACCGGCCATGCCATTTCCCGTATCTAACAGACGAATCTCAAAATTCCCCGGAGACTGGAAAAACATCCACAAACCAACGCCAAGAAAAATAATCAGATATATGGCATATACCCAAAAAATCAGCTTTATGACAACACCAAGATTATCACATCGCGCCTTCAATACATTTCTGGAAGAATCAAACATTTCGCATACCACCTTTCTTAATTTAGATTATATGCTCAAAATTTATGATTTTCAATAAATATTTAATGTTTATCGTTAAATTAATTTAAAATGCCTGCAGGCATTCCATATACCATCTTCCATCATCGGTGTTGTCACGTAATCGGCGGCACTTTTAACCGCATCTGAACCGTTTCCCATGGCTACGCCAATGCCCGCGTCCTGAATCATGCCAATGTCATTCGCACTGTCTCCGAAAGCAAACGTATCCGAAATATCCATCTTTAACATTTCGCAGACTTTAGCAATTCCCGTTCCTTTATGAAACCCTTTTGGGACAAACTCAACTACCGGAACATCATGTATCATAAAGTCATAATAGGCCTCCAACTCAGAAAGACACTTTTCCCTGTCAGAATCTTCTGCTGCACAGGATAATTTGGATACCTCCCATCGTCCCCATTCTCCGGCAATGGTCAAAAGCCGGTCTCCCACTTCTGCCTTCAGCTTCTTTCCGTAGTTATCTGCCGCAAACTCCTCGTCATCCATATAAAGATATTCCCGTCCTTCCAATATCGGACGCATCCCGTATTTTCTGACCGTATGAAGTGTATGCTCCACCAGTTCCACAGCCAGTTCTTTATAAAAAACTGTCTGACCGCCATATTCGATCATCGTTCCACAGCCGGAAACTACACCGTCAAAACCAATGTCAAACAACTTTGGTTCCTGTATAAACGCCCGACTTCGCCCACTGCACAAAAATGCTAAATGTCCATTTTTACGCAGTCCTCGAATCGCCCGGACCGTACTCTCCGGAATT
>CATZYB010000200.1 GCA_958426095.1 uncultured Lachnospiraceae bacterium | reverse complement strand
TCATTTCCATGATGCAGATTATTTTGTTCAGCGATTTTTAACTGCTGTTTGATCAATATTCAGGATATGTTGGATAACGGAACTGTGATGAACGGCAAACTGATTGAAAGTCCGAAGAGTTTTCAGGTAGCATGTACGGTTATGACCCAGATTATTTCAGCCGTAGCCAGCAGCCAGTACGGCGGCCAGTCAGTAGATATCCGCCATCTTGGAAAATATCTGCGGAAGAGTTACAACAAATATAAAAATCAGATTGAAGCTCAGTATGGCGATAAACTGGATGCAGAGACCATCGAAGGTCTGGTAAAGACTCGCCTGAACGATGAACTTCGTTCCGGTGTTCAGACCATTCAGTATCAGATCAATACGTTAATGACCACGAACGGACAGTCTCCGTTTGTTACCGTATTTTTGAATCTGGACCCGAATGACGAATATATCGAAGAAAATGCAATGATTATAGAAGAGATTCTTCGTCAGCGTCTGGAAGGTATTAAAAATGAAGTAGGCGTTTATGTGACGCCGGCTTTCCCTAAATTAGTGTATGTGCTGGACGAGCATAACTGTCTGAAGGGTGGAAAGTATGACTATATTACAAAGCTTGCCGTTCGCTGTTCTGCGAAACGTCTCTATCCGGACTATATTTCCGCTAAGAAAATGCGTGAAAACTACGAAGGCAATGTATTCAGTCCGATGGGATGCCGGAGCTTCCTGACACCTTGGAAGGATGAAAATGGCAATTACAAGTTTGAAGGCCGTTTCAACCAGGGCGTTGTCAGCTTGAATCTCCCTCAGATGGGTATTGTTGCCCGGGGCGATGAAGAAAAGTTCTGGAAGATTTTTGATGAACGTCTGGAATTATGTTATGAAGCATTAATGTGCCGCCATAAAGCCCTTGAAGGAACAACTTCCGATGTCAGCCCGATCCACTGGCAGTACGGCGCTATTGCCCGTCTTGAAAAGGGTGAAAAGATCGATAAATTACTTCATGGCGGTTACTCGACACTTTCACTTGGATATATTGGATTGTATGAAGTAACGAAATTAATGAAAGGCGTTAGCCATACAACACCGGAAGGCGAAGAATTTGCCTTAAAAGTAATGAATCATCTCCGTTCAGCGACAGACCGCTGGAGAAAAGAAACAGGTATCCATTTCAGTCTTTACGGAACACCGGCTGAGTCTCTGTGCTATCGTTTTGCACGGATCGACATGGACCGTTTTGGTGTTGTTGAGGATGTTACAGATAAAGGTTACTATACAAATTCTTATCATGTAGATGTTCGTGAGAAGATTGACGCCTTCAGTAAATTTAAGTTTGAAAGCCAGTTCCAGAAGATTTCCGCCGGCGGCGCTATTTCTTATGTGGAAATTCCAAACATGCGTCATAATCTGGAAGCTCTGGAAGAGCTGGTAAAATTCATTTACGATAATATTCAGTATGCTGAGTTTAATACAAAATCCGACTATTGTCATGTATGCGGCTATGACGGAGAAATTATCATCAATGATGACCTGGAATGGGAATGCCCACAGTGCGGGAATAAAGATCATGATAAAATGAACGTGACACGGCGTACCTGCGGTTATCTTGGTGAAAACTTCTGGAACGTGGGTAAGACAAAGGAAATTGCATCCCGTGTTCTTCATATTTAAAGTTTGAACGAGACGCTTTGGTGCGTCAGATCAGAGGCGGTAAAGTATGTATTATGCGGATATAAAACAATATGATATATCGAACGGACCGGGAGTGCGGATTTCGCTCTTTGTGAGCGGCTGCACCCACCGGTGCAAGAACTGTTTTAATGAGGTTGCCTGGGATTTTAATTATGGCGAGCCTTTTACAGAAGAAACTATTGATAAGATCATCGAATATCTGGAGCCGGATTATATCTGGGGGCTGACGCTTCTCGGCGGCGAGCCTTTTGAACGGACGAATCAGCAGGGACTCTTGCCATTGCTCCGAAAAGTTCGGGAACGATATCCAAAGAAAACTATCTGGTGTTTTTCAGGTTATCTCTTTGACAGGGATATTGTGGGCCGAATGATGGAAGACTGGCCGGAAACAGAAGAGATGCTTTCTTATATTGATGTTCTGGTAGATGGCGAGTTCATTGAGGAAGAAAAAGATTTGACTAAGCGGTTTAAAGGTTCAGCGAATCAGCGGACAATCGATGTCCCGGCTTCCCTGAGAGAGGGACGTGTCGTTATCGTCGAAGGCTACGAATAAAGAAAAACCACTGGAGATAGAACTATGAAACAACAGGTGAAAGTTAAAAAGTTAAATGACAAAGCGATTCTTCCAACTTACGGAAGCAAATACAGCGCCGGTTCCGATCTGTACGCCTGCATGGATGCGTCTGTAGATATTCTTCCGGGTGAGACGGTTCTTGTAAAGACCGGGCTGGCTATGGCAATCCCAGAAGGTTATGCGGGACTTATTTATGCCCGCAGCGGTCTGGCAACGAAAAAGGGGCTGGCGCCGGCCAATAAAGTGGGCGTGATCGATGCGGATTACCGCGGCGAAATTATGGTGCCGCTTCACAATCATTCCCGTGTAGCGGTGACGGTGGAACATGGCGAGCGTATTGCTCAGATGGTGATCACTCCGTTTTTAACGGCAGAATATCTTCTTACCGAAGAACTGGATGAAACCGAGCGCGGTGAAGGCGGCTTTGGTTCTACAGGAGCGAAATAAATATATTTTATTTCATCCAAATATTGACAATTTAATATGATTATGCTTTACTATAATAAAGTACAGCGCATGAGAAATAGGCAATGGGGCCACAGCGAATTTCATTCGGTGTGGCCTTTATTATATTCAAAGGGGGTATTCCATAATGAAAGTAAACGACAGACATGTGTCATTTTATTATGAAAATGACAATGATTATGGAGAAATTGAGATTGATCCGAAGAAAACAGCATTGTTGATCGTTGATATGCAGCATGTATTCATTACACGTCCGGATGTCAAAAATCCGACGGAGGCACAGAAGGCCGAGGCCGAGCGGTGGGAACAGTTTTACAGAGCGATCGATGAAACGGTAGTACCGAATAATAAACGAATTCTTGATTATTTCCGGGCTCATGAAATGGACGTCATGTTTGCAAAAATACAATGCCGTCAGAAGTCGGGGCGGGAGCGTTCCCTTGACCAGAAGGCCACCGGATATAATGAACTTTTGTTGGCGCCGGGAGATCCGTTAGCAGATATTGTTCCCGAATTGGCTCCGCTTCCGGATGAGATTGTTTTTACAAAGACAACGGACAGTGCGGTGACTGGAACGAATCTGCGTTTGACCTTGTTTAATATGGGTATCGATACGGTGGTTGTGACCGGCGTGCTGACAGACCAGTGTGTTTCAGGAACGGTGCGCAGCCTGGCCGATGAAAGTTTTAAGGTTTGGCTGATTGAAGATGCCTGCCGGGCTTCGACAGAGAAGATTCAGGAAAATGAGCTTGAAATTTTGAATAATATTTATTGTCATGTAATTACGACGGATGAGCTGCTTGAAGCACTCGGTTAAATTAAAAGAGAGGTGGAAAAAATGGAAAATTTGTTTGATTTTTTGCCAGCAGAGATGGAATATTGGGGAATTCCCGGTTTTAGCTACGGCGTAATGAAAGATGGAGAGGTCATTGCCAAAGGCGGTTATGGATATCGGGATGTGGAGAAAAAGCTTCCGGCGGACGAAAAGACGCTTTATGGTATTGCTTCTTGCTCTAAATCTTTTAATTCCTGTCTGATAGCCATGCTTGTAGATGAAGGGATTCTCGATTATGATAAACCGATTCGGGAAT
>CATZYB010000199.1 GCA_958426095.1 uncultured Lachnospiraceae bacterium | reverse complement strand
TCCCGGTCGTTAATTTTGCCGCCGGCGGCGTGGCTACCCCGGCCGATGCCGCTCTGATGATGCAGCTTGGAGCCGAAGGTGTTTTTGTCGGTTCCGGTATTTTCAAATCAGGTAATCCGGAAAAACGGGCCAACGCCATCGTTAAGGCTGTAACCAACTACACAGATGCTAAAATGATCGCCGAACTTTCCGAAGATTTGGGTGAAGCCATGGTCGGCATCAATGCCCAGGAAATCGAACTCTTAATGGCAGAACGGGGGAAATAAGATGCGTATAGGGATCACCGCCGTTCAGGGCGCCTTCACTGAACACGAACAAGTCCTTGAAAAATTAAATGTCGATTATGTGGAACTGCGAAAAGCCAAAGATTTAAACATCGCCATCGACGGACTGATTCTTCCCGGCGGCGAAAGCACAGTTCAGGGAAAGCTTCTGAAAGAACTCGATATGTTCGATACGCTTCAGTCGAAGATCCGGGATGGTCTGCCTGTACTGGCCACCTGCGCCGGTCTCATTCTGCTCGCAGAAAAGCTTTCCAACGACGACCATACATATTTCGGAACCCTTCCGGTCACCGTCCGTCGGAATGCCTATGGACGTCAGCTCGGCAGCTTCCATACCTACAGTGACTTCGGCCCGGAAAAAGATGTCCCGATGACCTTTATCCGCGCCCCATTCATCGAAACAGCCCGGGATGACGTAGATATTCTGGCCCGAGTTGACGGCAACATCGTCGGCGCCTCCTGGAAAAACCAAATCGGTATTTCTTTTCATCCTGAATTGGATCCGGACTTCCGAATTCACAGAATGTTCCTTGAAAGAATTTAAAAAGGGTGTTATAATAATAACATCCTGCAGGGTTAGTATATCGGTAATACAGCGGCTTCCCAAGCCGCGGAGGCGGGTTCGACTCCCGTACCCTGCTTTTGGCGTATTTACAAGATACCTGCAAAAACCTTGTAAATACGCTGTTTTTTCAATAAATTTAGTTATAATGGAATGAGGAAGATGCTGCACCGATGATCATTCCATTTGACCAGCCTGTTCAAGTCGGTATATACTCAGACCTCAGTATTAACATTTCAGAATTATTTAGTTAATTATACACTATAATACTTATATCCACCAGTTCCGGGAGGAGTGCGGTTTTGCCCGTATCGGAGGTGTCTAAGCTCACTTAAAGAATATTTCTTAGAAACACGCTCCGGCTGGTGGTTTTTTTATTTTTCTCTAATCATTTTTATAATCTTTTTATTTCTTAAACACAATTTAATCACAATTTTTGTGTACTATATAAACATACCGAATAACAAAAGCAAAGAAGTAAAATAACATTATCCCCTCTTGAAAGCCGAAGTTTACCGCTTCGGCTTTTTTCAACGTAGATAAGACCCCCGGAATATCGAGGGCCTTTGAACTGCACAAAATAATCATTTACTCAATGCATAGCTGGACCTTCCCAATCTCAACACCGAATGTGCCGGCATAACCATCCTGACCATTTCCTGTTTCATTATCATATTGATATGGATAATAGGAATCGCCGCATGGAGCAACCCGGTATTTCGCCCGTTTGACATCATAACCATCTGGTGTATAGAAATATACCTCAATGGCATCAATTGGCTTACCATTACCGGCATAGCCATTGACATGGTCGTTGATATTATATCCGGTTACATACGGCAGCCATTCGGCGCCAAGAACATGAACACGATATTTTACGCTGCCGGCCGAAACACGGATAGCAATGTCTGTGATCGGACTTTCTTCAAATCCTGCAAAATCTTCCAGATTTTTTACCTCTGGCAGCCATCCGTGTTTCTGGGTCCTTACTCTGATAAAAGCATCAAAGTTTTTATTTTCGGCCGGTTTTTCTACTTCTTCTCTTCCACCCGCAATCTCTTTCGGAAAATCCCGGTAACATTCATTCATATCAACAGTTCCAGAACCGATTCCCGGAACTGTCCCCTTATTTGTATACTGCCACATATCATAATCGCCGGTATAGTCGCTTTTACTATTATACTGGGCCACCCATTTTGTAAAACGATCCAGAGAATCGCCAATGGTATTTTTAAACCAGTCCAGATTTGCATATACCCCGAACCAATAACCGGCCTCTTCTATCTGTTCACCCATTCGCCGGAACAATTCAGCGTTAAAGTATGGACGAAGATCCGCATCTTCCAGGTCAATATACACAGGAAACTGCAGATTCCGACCCTTGATCAGCCGAAGGATATGATTAACTTCCGACTGCATATGAGCCTCATTCACTGCGTAAGAATAAAGATAAACACCATGCGGGACAGCAAGCCGTTCACATTCCGATATATTCCGCAGAAACTGTTCATCATCCTGACTTTCTGTATCATCGCCATATCCACAGCGGATAATAACGCCGTCAATATGTTTTTTGGCTTCATCCCAATGAATTTCCCCTTGCCATGCGCTTACATCTACTACGTTCACCTCTTACTCCTCCTTCATTTTTTGTTTAATTACCTGATTCACATAATTAGTATATTAAAAAAGACCATTTCTGGTCTCTCTTTGAATTTCACTATATTCCAACGAATCCCGCCGCCCTGATGAAATAAGCCGCCCACTCTGTTAAAGTAGGCGGCTTACAAAGCTTCGGCACCTGTACAGGCGCTATTTTTTAATAAAAAAGAACTGGAGCATAGGGGACTTGAACCCCTGACCTCCACACTGCCAGTGTGGCGTGCTCCCACTGCACCAATGCCCCACAACCCAATATTGCTAACTGTTCACAGTATACCACAAAATATCCGGAATAACAAGATTTTTCCTGCAATCCCGGACATTTTTTACATAATCAGTCAAAACTTTATTCGCCAAATTCTTCCGCACATTTTTTGAGCATATCCCGGATTGGCAAATTGTATGGACATCGGGTCTCACAGGCACCGCAGTCCACGCAGGCGCTGGCCTTTACAGGCATAGCACTGTAGCGGTCCTTCGCCCAATCGCCAAGACCATAGCGGTCCAGATATCCCTGAAACAAAAAACATCCGGAAATATTAATGCCGACCGTACATGGCTGACAGTAATTACAGCGACGGCAGAAATTCGTGCCGAGCTGCTTACGTACCTGCTCCATAGCTGTCAGTTCTTCTCCGGACAGCGGCTCTGCCGCCTCGACGGCTTCCATATTTTTTTCAATCTCAGAAACATCATACATCCCCGGAATGACCACAGTCACGTCCGGATTGGCACAGACAAAACGCAACGCCAGACGTCCGTCTTCAATGGCTCCGCCGGCCAACGGCTTCATATCGATAAAACCAATATTTTTTTCATGACATTTATGTATAAGTTCTTCTCCCTGACGCTCTACAATATTATATGGAAACATAATGGTTTCTACCCAGTCCATCTCAAGGGCTTTTTCAAATACTTCAAGGGAATGGGCCGTAAGACCAAGATGACCGATTTTGCCTGCAGCCTTTGCTTCCATTAAAGCCTCCAGAGCGCCATCCGGTCCAATGACCTGTTCAAGCTGTTCCATATTTGGATTGTGAATCTGATATAGATCAATGTAGTCTGTACGGAAATTATTTAAACTTATTTCAATATCCTTTGCCATCGCTTCTTTTGTGCGGGACATACTTTTTGTCGCCAGTACGAATTTTTCCCGCATCCCTTCGATGCCTTCGCCGATAAAGCTCTCGCTGACCGTATATCCTCTGGCAGAATCAATATAGTTAATCCCTTTTTCTGCCAGCATTTCCATTAATTTTTTTGTACCCGCTGCATCAATCCGCTGAATCGGAATACCACCAAAACCCATGCGGGAAATTTTAAGTCCTGTTTTTCCAAGTGTT
>CATZYB010000198.1 GCA_958426095.1 uncultured Lachnospiraceae bacterium | reverse complement strand
GAAGGAATGCGTATTGATGGGTTGTTCGAAAAGAATATGTCTCTTGTAAGCCGACCGGAGAAAGAGATGCAAAAATCATCATCGGGGACTTTAGAAGAGAAAGATGCGATGCAGAAGGATATTGAGCATCAGGTGATCGAAAACCAAAAAAACGCAGGAACTACTGAAGAAAGTGAAACAGAGACATCGGCGGAAAATCCGGAAAATCCATCGTCGGAAGCGGCGGGTGAATCGGGAGGACAGCCGCAGGAAGAAATGCCGGACGGCGCAGAAGACGGCAATGCCGGCGGAGAAAATACAGGTGAATAGAATATAGGTGATAGATCATGAAACGACCGCTTATGGGTGCAGGTATCGCCTTGGTGGTTGGAGTGGCGGCAGCTTTGCTCGGTGTGTCCTGGTTATGGATATGCCTGTGTATTGTCGGATTAAATATCGCTGTGAAGTTATGGACAGAGGGTTCCTTAAAATATGTTCTGGGGCTCTCTGCCTTTTTAGTTGTCGGATTTTGTCGGACTTTGCCGAATGCGCCGGAAGAGGCCGGACAAACCCCTGCGGTCCGGGAAATCCAGGGGCGTATTTGCCGGGTACAGGAAAAGGCAAACAGTACATGGCTTTATGTGACAACGGATGAAAACGACACAGTGCTTGTTGTGCAGGTGGGCGGTACTGAGGACAGAGAAACATATTATAAAGGACAGATCGTGAAGGTTTCCGGAGAGGCAGAAGCTTTTATTCATCCTGGAAATCCGGGACAGTTTGATGAAAAAAGTTATTATATATCCCAAGGTGTGACTTATCGGTTGTGGGCCGAAAAAATTATCCATGTTCACGAAGGGGGAAGGTTCAGACGGCTGCTGCGCAGACTGGAAAAGCTCAAAGAGAGGATGGTCAAGTTTTACCGTGAGACGATGGGAGAATCCGGGGCCGGAGTATTAATGGCAGCCGTGCTGGGCGACCGTTCCGGGTTTCAGGATGACCTGCGCCGGTATTATCAGGAAAATGGCTGGATGCACCTGGTCACGACTTCCGGATTACATTTGTCCTTTATTGCTATGGGGCTTTACCGGAAACTCAGGAAATCTACGGTTGCTATTTGGCCGTCAACAGCGGCGGCTCTGCTTATGATGTTGGCTTACGGATATATGACAGACTTTGGTGATTCGATGCTCCGGGCTATGGGTATGATGGTGTTTTTACTTATCGGCAAATTATTGGGAAGAAAAATGGATGTTCCGACGTCACTGGTATTGACGGCGGATATCCTGTTAATGCTTCGGCCGGAACGCTTGATGTCCGCAGGATTCCAGTTGTCTTTCGGCGCTGTGGCCGGGATGGAACTGGGAAAATATTTTGTCAAATGTTTTTGGGGAGAGGAAAAGGTTTCAAAAACACGAAATAAAAATAATTTTTGGAGGCGATCATTAAAAAAATTTCAGGAGACGCTCTGGGTTCAACTGGGTATTTTTCTGGTCACACTGCCTATATTGCTTTGGCATATGTATGAAGTTCCCTTGTTGGGATTTTTTTATAATTTTTTTATGATTCCTTTGATTTCTTTTATTGTGCCGCTGTCTTTTTTGACTGGATTTATAGGAATCAGCAAGGTTCCGATATTGGTTACGGCAGCTTCGAAGGTTATGTGGGGGATTGATGTTTTATTAGGCCAGGTTCACAAACTTCCTTCTGCAGTTTTGATTTGCGGGAAACCCCAGTGGTGGCAGCTTTTTCTGTTTTGTATCTGTGTTTGCAGCGCCATTTTTCTGGCATCTCGGAAGCCGATATTTCAAAAAAAGACATGCCGAAAGTCGGTATCCCGGAAGGACATATTCCGGAAACCATCGGCCGTGATATTACATGTTGCCATGATATTGGCTGTTGGCTGCTTCATTTTAATGTTGGTGCGGGAACGGTCGGACCGGATTTTATGCCTGGACGTGGGGCAGGGAGACGGCATTTGTATACTTGGCAAAAATGGACAGGCTGTTTTAGTGGATGGCGGAAGTTCAGATGTGAAAAAAGTCTATCAGTACCGGATTGAACCGACGCTTAAATATTATGGAATCCGAAAAATCGACGCCTGGTTTTTAACTCACGGAGATTCGGACCATGTGTCCGGGCTGCGGGAGGCTTTAGAAAACAGTGCGGTTCCTGTAAAGCAGATTATTTTACCTGATGTTTCGGATGACGAGACATTGAATGAAATCCGAGAGCTGGCCGAAGAGCGGAATGTTCCGGTAATGGTCATACGGCCGGAGGAACGGATAATTGCCGGGAATTTTGAATTTTTATGTCTGTATCCGAGGGCAGAATGGTGTTCAGAAGATAAAAATAATGATTCTCTTGTTCTGTCCCTATCGAGGACGGCGGGGACAAATCATTTTACGATGCTGCTTATGGGGGATTTGGAAAAACAGGGAGAAGCTTTGCTTCTTGAAAAAAACGGTATGCCGGACTGTGATGTGCTTAAGGTCGGTCATCATGGTTCTTCCGGTGCAACTTCCAAAGTCTTTTTGGAAGCGGCTGCCCCGGAATGGGCTTTTATATCCTGCGGGGAAGACAACCGCTATGGACATCCCCATGATGAGACACTGGAGCGGCTGCGGATGACAGGCTGCGAATATTTAACCACAGCCGGACATGGGGCTTTGATGATACAGTTTTCATCAAATACTTATCATGTACTTGTTTGGGGCAAAGGTGTGAAGCTGTAAACATGCTAAAGGTTTTCTGGAGAGATTGGCATGATTTATCGAGATATGATATACTGAGTTTATAAAAATCCCATTTGGAAAGGAAAACTTAAATAATAAGTGTAGTTGTAAAAAGGAGCGAAATACGTGAAAATACTCAATCAACACATAAAATCCGGTGATTTTAAGCCAGTCTATCTGATTTATGGGACGGAAGATTATCTGAGAAAACAGTATCGGGATAAAATGCGGCAGGCCATTGCAGGCGAAGATACGATGAATTACAGTTATTTTGAAGGAAAGGGGATTTCTGTCAAGGAACTGATTGATTTGGGGGAAACGCTGCCGTTTTTCAGTGAACGGCGTTTGATTGTCGTGGAAAACAGCGGATTTTTTTCATCGGCCCAAGATGAGTTGGCCGCCTATCTTAAGGAAATGCCGGAGACAACCTGTTTTATTTTTGTTGAAAAAGATGTGGATAAGCGGAATAAGCTATTCAAAGCGGTTTCTTCATTAGGATATGCGGCGAACATGACGCCGCCGGATGAACGAACGCTGATGCGGTGGATTGCCGGACTTTTAAAGAATGAAGGACGCCAAATGTCAGAAAGTACGCTGCACTATTTTCTGGAACGGATTGATACGGACATGGAAAATATCCGCCGGGAGTTGGATAAACTGGTGGTTTATACGGATGGACGGCAGGAAATTGTTCGAGAAGACATCGATGCGGTCTGTACGGTATATACGGAAAGCCAGGTCTTTGATATGGTAAAGGCTGTAGCGGAAAAGCAGCAGGCAAAGGCCTTAAAGCTTTATTATGATTTGATTGGGCAGAAAGAGGCGCCGATGCGGATCCTTTACTGGATCACACGTCAGTTTAATCAGCTTTACCAGATAAAAGATTTACAGAATAAGGGCTATCCGGATCATGTGATTGCCGAGCGCATGGGCGTTCGGGATTTTATTGTGCGGAAAAATAAGGCCCTGTGTCAGCATTTTTCCCTGGCAGAACTTCGACAGGCGGTGGAAGTCTGCGTACAACGGGAAGAAGATGTAAAAACAGGGCGTTTGAACGACCGTATGGCCGTCGAATTATTGATCGTGCGGTTTTCCGTTTAGAGCAGTCCGTCCATATACTGACAGAAAATGTTCGAAAGTTCTGTGTCATTTTCA
>CATZYB010000197.1 GCA_958426095.1 uncultured Lachnospiraceae bacterium | reverse complement strand
AAAGAGGTAAGATAATGAAAAATGATGTGGAAATCAAAGGGCGTTTGAAATGGTACCTGAGATGGCCGATTATATTGAATATCATCGTCGGGATTATGACGCTGGGAGTCACGGTGATCGACCATAAGGCCGGCGCTTTGATGGGCGTGTTCTTTTTGGTACATCTGATATTTTCTGTGGTGGTATCCTTCTATTCCAAACCGGCGATCACGGAAGAACTGATCAATTTCGGACTTCAATATGGTCAGGTACAGAAAAAACTGCTTCATGAACTGGAGGTGCCTTACGGAGTTCTTGATGGTACGGGAAAACTGATGTGGGAAAACGAGGCGTTGACCCAACTGATCGGCAACCTGGCTGTCCGAAAGAATATCCAGAGTATTTTCCCTTCTTTGGATCTTCAGAAGATTTTGAATATGGAAGAAAAATGCTACCTGGAAATTGTCCATGAAGAGCGGGTGTATCGGACCGAATTCTGCCGGATGCATGTCGAAGATTTTGCCGAACATAATGACCTGGTCGGCTTTGATCATCCGGAGAATCTTCTGATCGCCATGTTTATGTTCGATGAAACGGATATACGCCGTTATATTCGGGAGAATCAGGAGCAGAAGCTTGTCGCAGGTATTATTTTTATTGATAATTTTGAGGAGGCCATGAACAGCACCGAGGAAGTCCGGCGTTCCCTTCTGGCAGCTTTGATCGAACGTAAGATCACGAAATATATGCAGTCATATGATGCGATCATTACGAAAGTAGAAAAAGACCGATATACCTTCGTGGTGAACCATAAACATATGGCGGCTATTCAGTCCAGCCGTTTTTCTATTCTGGATGAAGTTCGGGAGATCAATATCGGTAATGAGATGTCTGTGACGATGTGTATCGGTGTCGGCATGAATGCCATTTCCTACGGACAGTCTTATACCTGGGCGCAAAACGCCATTGATCTGGCTCTGGGCCGCGGCGGTGATCAGGCCGTTGTCAAGGCCGGAGATAAGATTTCTTATTACGGCGGCAAGACGAAGCAGGTAGAAAAAGGAACCCGTGTGAAAGCCCGTGTGAAAGCCCATGCCCTGAAACAGATTATTCTTGGTAAAGACCAGGTGATCATTATGGGTCATAAAATCGGCGACGTGGATTCCTTTGGTTCGGCCATCGGCGTATACCGGGCGGCAAAATCACTGAATAAACCGGCGCATATTGTTATCAATGAGATTACAACGTCGGTGCGTCCGATCATAAATAATTTTAAAAACAATCCGGATTATGAACCGGATATGTTTTTGCGCAGCAGTGAAGCGGCAGCCATTATGAATATGGAAACGGCCCTTGTTGTTGTCGATGTAAATCGTCCGTCTTATACGGAAGGCCCGGAACTTTTGAACCGAACGAAAACGGTGGTTATCCTGGACCATCACCGTCAAAGCAGCGAGTCCATTGAAAGTCCTGTATTGTCTTATATTGAGCCGTATGCGTCTTCGGCCTGTGAAATGGTTGCCGAGATCCTGCAGTACATTACAGATGGTGTGAAGCTTCGGCCGATCGAAGCGGATGCCATGTTTGCCGGACTGATGATCGATACAAATAATTTTTCAAGTAAAACAGGCGTGCGGACCTTTGAGGCGGCCGCTTTCTTAAAAAAGAGCGGCGCAGATATTACCCGTGTCCATCTGGCTTTCAGAGACAGTATGGAAATTTATCGGGCCCGGGCAGAAGCAGTACGTCATGCGGAAATGGATAATGATATGGCCTATGCCGCCTGTCCGGCGGAAGGGCTGGAGAGTCCGACCATCGTTGGCGCCCAGGTGGCAAACGAACTTTTGAATATTACAGGAATTAAGGCGTCCTTCGTATTTACCCGTGTGAAGGAAACGATTTACGTCAGCGCCCGTTCGATGGAGGGCGAGGATGGAATTAATGTTCAGCTCGTTATGGAGCGGATCGGCGGCGGCGGTCACAGTACCATTGCCGGCGCCCAGCTTCAGAATATGACCGAAGCCCAGGGAATGGAGCTTGTGAAGCGGACAATAGCCAGTATGAAGAAAGAAGGAGCGATATAGATGAAAGTTATTTTATTGGAAGATGTGAAAAGCCTTGGGAAAAAAGGCGAACTTGTAGAAATCAATGAAGGTTATGCAAGAAACTTTATTTTAAAGAAAAAACTTGGCCTGGAAGCAACAGCCAAGAACATGAATGATCTGAAACTGAAAAAGGCCAATGAAGAGAAAGTGGCTAAAGAGCAGTTGGAAGCCGCAAAAGTCTTTGCTGAGGAGCTGAAGGAAAAAGTTGTTACAGTGTCGATCAAGACCGGTGAAGGCGGACGTGTATTTGGGTCTGTTTCCACAAAGGAGATCGCATCGGCGGCTAAAGCTCAGTTAAATCTGGATATCGATAAGAAAAAGTTAAATCTGCAGGAGCCGATCCGTATGGTCGGTACGGTGATCGTGCCATATAAGGTACATCCAAAGGTAACAGCAGAATTGAAAGTGAAGGTTGTGGAGGCCTGATATGGCGATGGATGAAGCGTTGATCAAGAGAATATTACCCCATAGTGATGAGGCGGAGCGGGCTGTCATCGGCTCGATGTTGATGGACGCAGATGCCATTGTGACCGCCTCGGAAATAATCACCAGCGACGATTTTTATCAGAGACAATATGGAATTCTCTTTGATGTGATGACGGAGCTGTACGGGGAGGATAAGCCGGTAGATCTGGTGACGCTGCAGGACCGTCTGAAAAATAAGGATGTGCCGCCGGAGCTGACCAGCGTGGAATTTATCAGTGGTATTTTAAACGATGTACCGACGTCGGCCAATGTCAGGCATTATGCGGAAACTGTGGCAGAAAAGGCTCTTCTGCGCCGGATGATACGGACGAATGAAGAGATCGCAAATACTTGCTATCTTGGAAAGGAGCCGCTGGATCAGATCCTTGAGGATACGGAAAAGAAAATCTTTGATTTGCTCCAGAAGAAAAGCTCTGACGATTTTGTACCGATTCGGGATGTGGTCTTAAGTGTCATTGACAAGATTGAACTGGCAGCGAAGCATAAAGGGACCGTGACCGGACTGGCTACCGGATTTTATGATCTGGATTATAAAACTTCCGGATTTCAGCCTTCCGACCTGATTCTTGTGGCTGCTCGTCCGTCTATGGGAAAAACGGCTTTTGTCCTGAATCTGGCCCAGTATATTGCAGTAAAAAATAAAGTGCCGACGGCTATTTTCAGTTTGGAAATGTCAAAGGATCAGTTGGTCAACCGTTTGCTCTCCATGGAGTCTAAGGTGGATTCTCAGTTGATCCGGACCGGTAACCTGAGCGCCAACGACTGGGAAAAGCTTATCGAAAGCGCGGGGGATATCAGTAAGGCGCCGCTGATCATTGACGATACTCCCGGAATCTCGATTTCGGAGCTTCGTTCCAAATGTCGGAAATTCAAGCTTGAAAATGATCTGGGGCTGGTCATTATTGATTATTTACAGCTTATGAGCGGCGGCAGTAAACGGACGGATTCGAGACAGCAGGAGATTTCCGAAATTTCCCGTTCCTTAAAGGCTTTAGCCAGAGAGATCAATGCACCGGTCATCGCCTTATCCCAGCTTTCACGAGCCTGTGAGACCCGGCCGGACCATCGTCCGATCTTATCCGACTTACGTGAATCCGGAGCGATCGAGCAGGATGCCGATGTGGTAATGTTCATCTACAGGGATGATTATTATAATAAAGATACAGATAAGAAAAATATTTCTGAGATCATCATCGCGAAACAGCGTAATGGCCCGATCGGCACGGTGGAACTGGTTTGGCTTCCGAATTACACCAAGTTTGCAAATAAATCAAAGAAATAAATTAACGCATATTTCGGCGTATATTAAGCCGGTCACGAATATTGTGACCGGTTTTTTTGTTTTTCGAACAGGCGGTGTCGACAAGTTG
>CATZYB010000196.1 GCA_958426095.1 uncultured Lachnospiraceae bacterium | reverse complement strand
TTAAAAACATATTCGCCGCTGACTCTGGCCTATATCGGTGATGCGGCCTATGAACTTGTCATCCGTTCCATTGTTGTGGAACGGGGAAACGCGCCGGTAAATAAACTTCATAAGCGATCCAGCCGCCTGGTAAAAGCCCAGACCCAGGCTGAAGCGGCGGTGAAGCTTATGGATGTTTTTACGGAAGAGGAAATGGCCGTCTATAAGCGGGGCAGAAATGCCCGCTCTCATACAATGGCTAAAAATGCTGAAATGACAGATTATCGGATGGCTACAGGATTTGAAGCGGTGATGGGATATTTGCATTTAAAACAGGACTATGAGCGCATGGTGACGCTTATCCAACTGGGAATCGGCGACAAGTTAGGAGAATAGATCATGGAATATGAAGAATTTAAAATCGAGGGAAGGCATCCCGTTATGGAAGCTTTTCGTTCAGGAAGAACCATCGATAAATTATTTGTGCTGGACGGCTGCGAAGATGGGCCGGTTAAGTCTATCATCCGTGCGGCAAAAAAACAGGATACATATATCCGTTTTGTAAAAAAAGAACGTTTAGATCAATTGTCTGAAACGCATCAGCATCAGGGAGTGATTGCGGTGGCCGCTGCCTATAGCTACAGTACGGTAGAAGACATCCTGGCCATTGCCCGTGAAAAAAATGAAGAGCCTTTTATTTTCCTTTTGGATGGGATTGAGGACCCGCATAATCTGGGAGCGATCATCCGTACAGCCAACCTGGCCGGAGCCCATGGCGTGATCATTCCAAAACACCGGGCTGTGGGATTGACTGGCGTAGTGGCTAAGACGTCGGCGGGGGCGTTGAATTATACGCCGGTGGCAAAGGTCGCCAATCTTGGGCAGACGATCGATCAGTTGAAAAAAGAAGGACTTTGGTTTGTCTGCGGACATATGGGCGGAGACGTGATGTACCGTCTGAATCTGAAAGGACCGATCGGTCTTGTTGTTGGAAACGAGGGTGAAGGCGTCAGCCGTCTTGTTCGGGAGAAATGCGACTATATCGCTTCGATACCGATGAAGGGAGATATTGATTCTCTGAATGCGTCGGTAGCCGCAGGTATTCTGGCTTATGAAATAGTTCGACAGAGGATGAATTAAATGACAGATGGCCGTGAGAAGGATGAGATATTGATCTGCCGGTGCCGCCAGGGAGACCGGGCGGCATTGGACCGTATTATGGAAAAATATAAACCGCTGGTCATAAAAAAGGCCCGTTCTATGTTTCTCATTGGCGGTGAGACGGAAGATTTGATTCAGGAGGGAATGATCGGCCTTTTTAAAGCGGTGCAGGATTTTAATCCAGACAGAGAAACTTCATTTTATCGATTTTCTAAATTGTGCATTGACAGGCAGATATATTCGGCTGTGGCCAGTGCGGCGCGTAAAAAACACAGTCCTCTGAATGGCTATGTATCGCTGAGCGATTCAAAAGGGCTGGAATTGGAAGAACAGTGGCATCGGCCTTCTGTTTCAGCTGTCAGCCCGGAGGAAACGCTTATTAACAGAGAACGGATGGAGATGATCCAGGAGAAGCTTGATGAACGGCTCAGTTCTTTTGAATTGTCGGTTTTGAAACTATTCCTTAAGGGATATAGCTATGCCCAGATGGCGGAAAAACTTGAAAAAAAGGAAAAATCCATCGACAATGCGCTGCGCCGGATCAAGGGAAAACTTCAGGATATTTTGGAGGGAATGAATCAGGTGTAGACTTTTTCAATGCGGTTAAAATTGAAAAAACAGTTGACAAGAAAGCGTTTATATATTATATTAATTAAGCGGTTCAAAGATTTGATACCACGCTGATGTGGCTCAGAGGTAGAGCACTTCCTTGGTAAGGAAGGGGTCACGGGTTCAATTCCCGTCATCAGCTTTGCGGATAGTAGAAAATAAAGGCTTTTCGAGCAATGATTTCGAAAAGCCTTTATTTCATTTTAAGGTTATTTTTGTGAGAAGGAGATATTTTCTATGATTAAAACAGGTGGAGAAACCGTACTTTTATATAATCTGAATAACGAAAAGGGTCGTAAGATCCGTTTTCTTCTGGTGCGCTTGGGGATGCGTATCCGTGTGGTTGAAAAGGAAGATTATGGTAAGCCCCTGGGTGTGCTGGCCGGAATGAAAGATGTGACATTGGAAGATGAAAATGCCCCGGTGGAGGATTTTCAGGATGAGATGCTGGTCCTTCGCGGATTTACGGATAAACGTCTGGATGCATTTTTAAAGGGTATGCGTAAAGAGGGAATTGAGCGTGTGGATCTTAAGGCCGTCTTGACGCCGACAAACTGCCGTTGGAATTCCTGGCAGCTTTATAAGGAAATCCGGGAAGAGCATGAGACAATGAACGGAGGCAGAGCATAGAAGGGCGGCTTGCGGCAAATGATGGAATGTGATAAAATCAATATTTAGGAATTAACAGGAGGCAGATGTTATGGAAGAAAAAGAAGTGGTATCTAAAAATTTTATAGAGCAGATTATCGATAAAGACCTGGAGGAAGGTCATGTTCATACAATAGCTACACGGTTTCCTCCGGAGCCAAACGGTTATCTGCATATCGGACATGCCAAATCTATTTTATTAAATTATGGATTGGCTCAGAAATACCATGGACATTTTAATCTTCGTTTTGATGATACGAACCCGACGAAAGAAAAAACAGAATTTGTCGAATCTATTATTAAAGATGTTGAATGGCTGGGGGCAAAATATGACGGTGAAGTGCGTTTTGCATCCAATTATTTTCAGGAAATGTACGAAGCAGCGATTAAGTTAATAAAAAAAGGCAAAGCTTATGTATGTGATCTGAGTGCGGAGCAGATCCGTGAATACCGCGGCACATTGAAAGAGCCCGGAAAGGAAAGCCCGTACAGAAACCGTTCAATTGAAGAAAATCTCGAACTTTTTGAAGGCATGAAAAACGGCGAATTTCCGGATGGTTCCAAGGTTCTCCGGGCAAAAATAGACATGGCTTCTCCGAATATGAATATGAGAGATCCGGTACTTTATCGCGTGGCCCGTATGAGCCATCACAATACCGGAGATACCTGGTGTATCTATCCGATGTACGATTTCGCCCATCCGATCGAAGATGCGATCGAGGGTATCAGTCACTCCATCTGTACGTTGGAATTTGAAGATCATCGTCCGCTCTACGATTGGGTTGTCCGTGAACTTGAATATCCGGAACCGCCGAAGCAGATTGAATTTGCAAAGATGTATCTGACCAATGTCGTTACAGGAAAGCGTTATATTAAGCGTCTGGTCGATGATGGTATTGTGGACGGCTGGGATGACCCGCGTCTTGTGACTATTGCCGCATTGCGCCGCCGTGGTTTTACGCCTGAATCTATCCGTAATTTTATGGAATTAGTCGGTGTATCCAAGGGTAACAGCTCTGTGGATTATGCCATGCTCGAATATTGTATCCGTGAGGATTTGAAGCTGAAACGTCCGCGTGTGATGGCGGTTCTGGATCCTGTAAAATTAATTATAGACAATTATCCGGAAGATCAGATTGAGTATATGGATGTGATGAATAATCAGGAAAACGAAGAAATGGGCATGCGTCAGGTACCATTTGGACGTGAACTTTACATCGAAAGAGAAGATTTCGTGGAAGAACCGCCGAAAAAATATTTCCGTCTTTATCCGGGAAATGAAGTCCGTCTGATGAATGCATATTTTGTTAAATGTGTGGATTACAAAAAAGACGAAAATGGCAATGTTACAGAAATCCACTGTACTTATGACCCTGAGACACGGAGCGGCAGCGGATTTACCGGCCGTAAAGTGAAAGGAACGATTCATTGGGTTGCTGCGCCGACGGCGGTGAAAGCTACGGTGCGTCTGTATGAAAATCTGGTGGATGAGGAAAAAGGCGTTTATAATGCGGACGGTTCTTTAAATCTGAATCCGAATTCCTTAAAA
>CATZYB010000195.1 GCA_958426095.1 uncultured Lachnospiraceae bacterium | reverse complement strand
GCGGGTTGTTGTTCCTTTGACGAAATGGACATGGCGGCCGCAGCCTACTTCGATGGCCGGGCCGGATGTGCCGCAAAATTCGTGGTCGTGGCCATTACATGAATCCGTGGTAAATTTAATTTCATGGACATGACTGTCATCGCAGGGAATGGCATCGCCAGAGACTGTTGCAAATCTATGGTTATGGGCATTATCACAGCATCCGGAAATACGAACACTTCCTAATACTTCATGATTATGCTGTTTTGGCGGGCAGGGTTTATAATTAGTATTATCTTCCATAATATAAATTCCTTTCAGATTTTTTGTCTGGTTACACTACCAGTTTATGCTTTATCACGAAAAAAGGAACCGAACAATCCAATATATTTCAATTTCTGTCAGGGATAAATAGGGTATTGCGGTTCAAGCCATGGTCAGTTATCATGTATGTAGTATGATCATCAAAACAGAAACATGCGGTAACGTCTTATATAAAATGGGGAGGAACGATGATGGAGGACTTTTTGATTTTAGTGGATGAAAATGACAGAGAAATCGGATATGGCAAAAAAATGGAGACCCATGCGGCCGGAAAGCTTCATCGGGCTTTTTCTGTGTTTATATTTGACTGGGAACAGAAAAAAATGCTTCTACAAAAAAGGGCGGAAGGCAAGTATCATTCCGGCGGACTGTGGAGTAATGCGTGTTGTTCCCATCCAAGAAAAGGAGAAACGATGGCGGTGGCCCTCAGCCGGCGCCTGAAAGAAGAACTGGGGTTCAAAACGCCGACTCTGGAAATTTTGGAATATCCGAATCAATCGCTGCATAAAGGCAATGAATTTATTGATTATGCCGGGAAATTTCAATATTTTGCCCAATATGACGGATTGGCAGAACATGAGATCGATCATGTTTTTTTATATCATCCAAGTATGGAGCAGCTGGAGCAGCTTCATGGAAATCCGGAAGAGGTTGGAGAACTTCGATGGGTAAGCATCGGTGAACTGAAGAATTGGATGGCTAACCGGCCGGAGGATTTCAGCGCCTGGTTTAAGCCGGCTTTCGATCTGATATATAAGGTTTTAAAAGAAGAAATTTGAGAAAATATAAAATATATAGGAATTCAAGGTGTTGCGATTGGTATAAAAATATAGTAAAATATATTGTAAAAAAATGGATTAGAAGCGGGGTATATAATGAAAATTTCAACCAAGGGACGTTATGCATTGCGTACGATGTTAGATTTAGCGATGCACGATGAAGGAACTCTGATTCCATTAAAAGACATTTCCCAACGTCAGGGAATTACTATTAAATATTTGGAACAGGTCATGAATCTTCTGAGTAAGGCCGGGTATGTCCGGAGCGTTCGGGGAGCCGGAGGCGGTTATCGCTTGGCTAAAGCGCCTTCAGCTTATATTGTTGGGGATATATTGCGGACAGCGGAAGGAAGTTTGGCGCCGATCGCCTGTCTGGAAGATGAGATCAATCAATGTCCGAGGGCTTCTGAATGTTTGACTCTTGGCTTTTGGCAGGGATTGGCGGATGTCATTAATCATTATGTGGACAGTGTGACTTTGGAGGATTTAATCCAACGGGCGCAGGATAATAATTTTTCTATTTGAAATCACCCGGTAACACAACATAAAATGAACAATTTATAAACAAGATCACCTTTTCGATGATATTTTACGATATATATGGTATACTAGGGTATATTGTAGGTATTATTTGGAAAGGTGATATTTTTTATGTCGTTGATCGAATGGAATAAAAAGAAGGTACTTTTCTTTGATCTGGATGGAACCTTAACAGATCCGGGAATTGGCATCACAAATTCGGTGATGTATGCCCTTGAAAAATTTGGAATTCAAGTAATGGACAGAAAGGTGCTGTATAAATTTATCGGGCCGCCTTTAATGCAGTCTTTTGAAAAATTCTATGGGTTTGATAAAGAACAAGCGGAACATGCTGTAGATTTGTACAGAGAATATTTTGGCGACAGGGGTATTTTTGAAAATCAGGTTTATAACGGTATCGAAGAGCTTTTGAAGAAATTGAGAACCCAGGGAAAGATTGTCGGACTTGCCACCTCAAAGCCTGAAATATATGCGGGACAGATATTGGGGCACTTTGGGCTTGATAAGTATTTTGATTTTATATCGGGAAGCATGATGAATGGCGAGCGGACCGATAAAGGAGAAGTGATCGCCTGGGCCATTCAGCTTTTAAAGAGAGATCAAAAACAGGAATATACAGCGGCAGATATGGTGATGATCGGTGACAGGGAACATGATGTCATCGGTGCGAAGAAAAACCGTATTTCTTCTATTGGCGTATTGTTTGGATACGGCAGTGACAGGGAATTGACAGAAGCCGGTGCAGATCTGGTGGTTTCTTCGGTTTCCCAATTGTCCGGAGTACTGACAGGCGAAGGAGCCGGGGAGGTATGATGATGAAATTTAAAGGAATTTTACAAAGGATTTTTTTGTGTTTGTGTTTGTGCTTACTGTTTACAGGAATACAGACTTATGCCGAAGAAACAGTTGGCGACACAGACAAGGAAACAGCAACAGAAACGGATCGTAAGGCAGAAGACAGCTTGATGAGTGATGATCTTTCTGAGAATACGAATGGTTCTTACGGATGTCAGATGGGATATGGGGTGGAGAACTGGAACCGACGTATTTATAAACTCGTCTATCAGGTCTATGACAGGAACTCCGAAAGCGGAGATATCCGGGTGTATTCAGGGAAAAATTTTCATATAACGGATAGTAAAGGAAACATTTTGTCTGAGGGTACATATATCGATGCT
This sequence comes from uncultured Lachnospiraceae bacterium, assembly GCA_958426095.1. Lineage (GTDB taxonomy): Bacteria > Bacillota > Clostridia > Lachnospirales > Lachnospiraceae > Frisingicoccus. The sequence continues at coordinate 1,149 of CATZYB010000195.1, read as the reverse complement.
GACGGTAATTTGTCTGAGGACTTCAAAGGCGGGGAGATTTGCCGTGATATCAATGGCTGGTTTATTCTCTGGAAAGATGCCGTTCTCAATGAATGGGGCATTCACGAGATTTATGTTCAGGCCGACAGTGATTTTGTCGGTGGCAATAATCAGATGATCGGTGTGGAAGGAATGTCTGGTGTTTATTTGCAGCCCGATTCAGCCGTGGCCGACAAGCCTTTTAATACAATTGAAGTCAATGTGGCTGCGGAGGTTGACGCTTCTGATGTGGTATTCCCGGTCATGCAGGGGATGGATTTAAGTCAGTCAGATTTTTTAAATAAAGCTGCTGTGAAAATGGAGTGTGTCTACGGCAATCTGAAAGATCTGCCTCTGAAAGTCCAGTGGTATCGTGTCATCGATGGTGTGGAAGAGCCGATTGGAGATATGATTACCAATATGCCTTATCATTTGCCGGAGGATGAGGCAAAAACTCTGACGGAAGCAAAAGAATATAAGGTTAAAATTTACTACAACGGAGAAGCCTCCACAGAAGATGCAAAACGCATCAGTGATGGTCACGAAGTTTCCGTATCGGAGGACATTCCGATGGATGAGGCTTCTTTTAAGACAGAGATGGTGAGCGGCTGTATTGATGCGGCCGTATGTCTTGAGCAGCTCCCATACGATCGTTCGGTATCCCATACGTTCCGATTTAAATTGTATCGGTTCGATGGGCCGAATCAGGTGATCACAGATGATACGCCATTTACGGAATATGCGCTGACCTTTGATGCCAATGACGACCGGGCGGAGAAACATCTGTTGATCGAAGGACTGACGGCCGGGTGGTACACCCTTGTTCCTGAAAACCCAGAAGGGGATTTTTTGGAAATAATTGAAAAGCGAAAAGATAATTCAATGCCGAATGCCAGAACGGGAAGCAGCGCCGGTGTGGATTTCTATATTGGCGAGATCGTGGATAACCAATACAGTTGGGAGGTTATCCGTTATCAGGGACAGAATCCGGAAAATCCTCTGGGAACGAATTATTTCAAGATTACATACAATTATCAGGAAAATCTGTACGGTGTCAGTTATGCTATGAATCTTCCGGGAGGCTCCGGTTTAAATGGAAATCCTCCAATCGATATCACTAAATATCGTCCG
>CATZYB010000194.1 GCA_958426095.1 uncultured Lachnospiraceae bacterium | reverse complement strand
GGACAGGCAGGAAAGCCTATAAAATGGGGAAAGTTAGAGGAATAATTATATAAATCCCAGTTTGCATATCTACTCATACGGTCTATTTCTAAAACCACTGCTACTACTAATAAATCCATTAATCTTACTCCATGTACATATATTGCTATTAGTGAAAAAATTCTTTTTATTTTTCTTTTATGATAGATTAAGATAAAAAGATACATATATACAAAAATTAGATATGTAACAATATTTGAATACGAAACCATGTAATAATTAATTACACAAACGATTATCACCGGCGTACTCACTACAATAATAATAAGATTATCAACCCATTCTTTCCGTCCTGTTTGAACGTTATATTTCTTTAGAAACAGCTTGATTCCCCAGAAAATCAATGAAAAATAGTTTAAATACTCCGCAGCCCAAAATATGATATTTTTACACATGGTTTCTCCAATATGTATTAATTTCCTTCTTAACCCGTTCTAACTGGGGTTTACTGACAGGTATAATTTCTCTATTGGATAAATAAACTTCTTTGTTTTTCAATTTCATTACATGCTCAATGTTTACAATAAAACTCCGGTCCACATACATAAATCCCTCTTCTGGCAATTCCTTATAAACTTCTGACAAAGTTTTTCGAATGACACTCTTTCCGTTTCGTGTCTGAAATACAACATTCTTTCCATCCTTGTATAGATAATAAATATCCTTTACAGGTATTTTTTCTAATTTTGTGCTTACAGTAATTCGGTAAGACGGTTCGGTCCTGGCATCAATCTCCTTTTGGATATTTTCTAATGTGGCGGCCAATTTCTGTTCCCATTCATCCTTCAATATGTACTGATAAGCCTTTGCGCTGTATCCCTCAATAGCAAATTGCGGATAAGCCGTAAGAAAAATAATATAACAATAGGGCGACTTTTCTCTAAGTATCCGCCCTAAATCAATTCCGGACATATCCGGAAGCTCAATATCCAGTAAATAAATATCATAGTATTTCCCATCGTCCACCTCATACATCAGCTCTTTACCACAACTATAACAATCCACTTCAACGGCCAGATTCTTTTTTTCATAAATAGAATAAATTTTACTTCTCACTTTACCGTGAAAAATTGGCTCATCGTCCAAAACTGCGATCTTTAACATCCTGTATCCCCCTTATTAATTTTATCTTTTGTTACATGTAAATTTTATTCTGCTTTAGGGTCAGTTTACCATTCCACATATTTCTCGTAAAGTAGTAAACCTGTGGATTATTTTTACACACACTTACAAAAAAAGATGTTCCATTGCCTTACACAATGAAACATCCCAAAATATTATTTGACTGCTATTTCCCTAAATCTAATTATTTATTTTCCTCAATATTATCCGGCGTTAAAATAACCGGTTCAAGCTTACCCGGATTCTTTTTACGATAAGATTCCATCAGCACAAGAACAATAATACCAATCGCCATATAAGCCACGAGGGACATCCATCCGGCAAAATCAAGAGATAACGAGGAGGCGATAACTACCCAAATGGATACCAGCATACCAATGAATAAGAAAGCGTTGCCGCCCGGCGCCTTGTATGGGCGCGGCCATTCCGGGTGTGTTTTCCGCAGCTTGTAAGCATCATAACAAACCATAAAGTATACTAAACCAGCGGCAATACAGGAAACCGCATAAATATACTGTACCCAGTTGCTCGCCGAGAAAACACAGAAAAATACGGAGAACAATAAAACAACAAAGTTGGACACATAAGGCTGACCATATTTGTTTAATTTCTTAAATGGTGTCGGAAGCATATTTAACTGAGCTGCTCCGTAAAGTACACGGGCCGACGAGGTCCAGAATCCCATAAATGTCGTGAAACCGTGCAGAGAACCGGCAATCAGCGCGCCCCAGGCAAAAATCATAGGAAGTCCCAGGGACCGAATCAGCTCCGGCTCCGGCATAGACATTTCAGCCAGTTCTGTCCATGGCGCCATGCCGCCAATGGCGATAACAACAATGGCATACATAATCGCAGGTATGAAAAGAGCTGCCAAAATAACTTTCCACATATTTTTTACAGGAAAGGTCGTCTCTTCAATCATCGTCGGCGTCATTTCAAAACCGATATATTTGATTGTCAATACGCCTGATGCCAAAAACAGACCATAACCGCCTTTCGGAAACCATCCGCCGTGACCAAGCAGATTATCCACACTCCATTTGCCGCTTGTAAAGAACAAAATAATAATGCAGATAGAAATGCCGACCATTGAATAGAAAAAGATATTACTCAGACGTCCCGAAATCGATATATTGAAATTTGAAATAATATACCAGATAACGCACAGCGCCACAGCGATCAACATGGTCTGGGTTGTTGTAAATTCAATAAAAAATCCCAATGCCGTCGTCAGAATAAAGGCACAGATCGGAGGTTCAACAATCTGAATCAAAAACATCAGCCACTGGATACACCAGCCAAACCGATGGTTTGTCGCATTAGCCGTCCAAACTGCCACAGAAGATGAAAACGGGAGCAAAGCAACCATTTCCGCAAAAGCCAGTCCGACAGGCACTAATAATACTGCCAGTCCCAGAAAAATGAATGCGGCTCCGGGACCCGTCAATGAATACCAGTAAGGACTTTCTGCCAGCCAGCCGCCGATAACGGCGCCTGCGGCAATGGCAATCATCGTCATCATACTTAAACTTTTTTTCAGGTGATTTCCATTATTATTTTCACTCATATTTTTTCATACCTCTCTTCCCCTTGATAATAACTTATTCCTCTACCCGTTTGAAAACTGCAGGTTCAACCGTCGGTTCGATCTGAAGCGTAAAACCTGCGATATCTCCGGTAAATGGATCCATATAATAGGAAACCGGAGCTGTAAGCACCGTTGTATCTTCTTTTAAACGATGGGCTTTAAACACATCATAGTGCCAATGTTCCATGCGTACAGGCATATCCTTATACCAAAGCACTAACTCGCCATCCTTCGCCTCCACCCGGTAAGTACCATAACCCGGATGATGGAACGAACCCGTATAAGCCGAAAGCGGATGGGATGTTTTTGCATTCGGCACAGGTGCCGGTTTTCCCTCAAACAAATCCACATTCCAATGATAATAGAACGCATCATATTTACCGTTCCATTCGTGCAGACGGCTCGCCCAGTCAACCTCCGGATCTCCAAGCAGTCGGTCAAAAACCGTATAGCAGCTTGTCATGAGAATCGGCATATTCAAAGGCTTATGTACATTCATTGCCAGCATGATAATAATATTTTCCTCCGGAAGAAAACCTTCCAACGTACAGAAGCCTTCAATTTCACCTGTATGCCATACAAATTTACGGCCGCGGTAATGTTGAATGAACCAGGCCATACCATAACTGCCATCCGTATCCACTTCCGGGAACTTCCACGGGAACATGTGCATCGGCGCCTGCATATGGTGCATTTCTTTCATATTTTTTTCAGAAACCAGACGTTTTCCCTCATAAACACCATCATTCAGATGGAGTGTCAGCCACTTAAACATATCTTCGATATTGGAAACGACGCCGCAGGCTCCTCCGGCCACATCCATTTCCCATGGCCCCACAGGGACGGCGCCTTTGCCATCTTCCCAATTCCAATATCCCTGAGCATGATTTGACTGTTCATACATTTCATGGGCAGAAAGAAGACTGTCTGTCATTCCAAGCGGCTCGAAAATCCGAGTCCGGATCAAATCTTCCCAGCTTTCACCAGTAACAATTTCCGCTATCGCTCCGATAGCTGAATAAATCGTATTATTATATTGGGTTACTGTACGAAACGGCGCATTTGGTTTTAGATAACGCAGACGCATCAACAAATCTTTTTTTGTACTCGATGGGTCCGGCCACATGGCTTCATGAGGCGCCAGACCAGTGCGATGGGTCAGCATATCCCGCAATGTACAGTCCCGTGTCGCAAACTCATCATACATCGCAAAC
>CATZYB010000193.1 GCA_958426095.1 uncultured Lachnospiraceae bacterium | reverse complement strand
AGTAAGGTACGAGTGAGATGAAGAATTTCGAGGAGGAAAAAGAAGATGTTAACGGATGAATTATATGAAAGCGTAAAGGATATTTGGAAGGGATACCATGAGCATCCTTTTGTAAATGGAATTGGAGATGGCAGCCTTCCGATTGAAAAATTCCGGTTTTATATGCTTCAGGACTACCTGTATTTATATGATTATGCTAAAGTATTTGCCCTGGGCGTTGTTAAATCTACGGAGCCGTCGATGATTCGGCGTTTTTCGTATTTTGTGGAAGATACCCTTGGCGGAGAGATGGATATTCATTCCGGCTATATGGAGCGTCTTGGAATTACCGATGAAGAAGTGGCCCGGGCGACAAAGAGCCTTGCAAATGCGTCCTATACAAGCTATATGCTGGAAGTGGGATTCCGGGGGAATGAATTGGATATCCTGGTCGCTATTTTGTCCTGTGCCTGGAGTTATGCTGAGATTGGCCGGAAATTGGCCGAAAAATATCCGGATGCAGTGAATCATCCGTTTTACGGGGAATGGGTAAAAGGCTACACATCCAAAGAATATAACGATATGAACAATGAAATACTCTATCTTGTCAATACACTTGGCGACGGCATTGGCCGCAAACGTGCAGAAGAATTGAAAGAAGTATTTATAAATTGCAGCCGTTATGAAGGGATGTTCTGGGATATGGCGTGGAATATGGAGATGTAAAAATGCTGACATTTAAAAATGTAACCTTCCGTTATCCGGAAGATAGCGAAGCAATGATGACAAATTTGTCTTTTCATGTGGAGCGGGGAGAATTTGTATCGCTGATCGGTGCCAGCGGCTGTGGTAAAAGTACGATTTTTCGTTTGATCAACCGTCTGCTGGAACCGGATCAGGGAGAGATTTATGTAGATGGAAAGGAAATTCACGGAATCAAAAGTTATGCCGGATATATGCCCCAAAAAGACTTGCTGTTTCCGTGGCGGACGATTGAAAAGAATCTCTGTCTTCCGATGGAGATACAGAAAAAGAGTAAAACAGAGCAGGAAAATCGAGTTGCCGCAGTGCTGAAAGAAGTCGGCCTGGAAGATTATAGGAATAAATATCCGAAAGATTTGTCCGGCGGTATGCGGCAGCGTATTTCCTTTGCGAGGACTTTGCTGACAGATGCGGACCTTATGCTTCTGGATGAACCTTTCAGTGCGCTGGATGCTCTGACCCGGATGGATATGCAGGAATGGCTTTTAAGTCAATGGCAGCATTTTCATAAAACAATATTGTTTATTACTCATGATGTGGAAGAAGCTATTTTTTTGTCGAAAAAGATATATATTATTACAGAAACGCCTATTACACAAATGGAGATCGTGGAAGTACCCGAAGGATATCCGAGAGACAGGGAATTCTTGCGGCGGCCGGATATTGAAGCAATGAAAGCGAAGCTGACTATGAAACTGAGAAGGCAGGTGATGTGATATGAAACGATATTTGCCTTCAGCGATTTTTCTTGCGATCATTCTTATGCTCTGGCAGCTTGGCGCCGGGCATATGGACGCGGCTTATATTTTGCCGACGCCGATGGGGATTCTCAGAAAGCTGTGGGAACTCAGAGAACCGCTTTTCATGATACATCTTCCGGCGACGATGAAAGTGACAGCCATCGGATTAGTCATCTCGATTGTTCTGGGGATTGGACTGGCAGTTTTAATGGATGCCAGCAGTGTGGTGGAACAGGCCCTTTATCCAATCGTTATCGCTTCCCAGACGATACCGACAACGGCCATTGCCCCGTTGTTTGTCGTCTGGTTCGGCTATGGCATATGGAGCAAAATCGTAGTGACCATCCTTATGACTTTCTTTCCGATTACAATTACGGTTTTTGACGGTTTCAAATCAGTGAAACGGGAGATGGAAGAATTGCTGATCAGCTATGGCGCAACGAAAAAAGACATTTTTATAAAATTAAAGCTGCCAACGGCCCTGCCGCATTTTTTCTCGGCGATAAAGATGGCGATTCCGTTGAGCGTTATCGGGGCGGCTATCGGTGAGTGGCTTGGAGCCCAGAGCGGGCTTGGGTATTTCAGCCGCCGAATGATGACTCAGCTTGACGGAGCCGGCGTTTTTGCACCGATCATATTGTTATCTGCGATAGCGATGATTTTGGTGGGGATTATCAGTCTGGTTGAAAATATATTAATTAAATGGAGGAAAGAGTTATGAAAAAAATACTTACAGCAGTTTTGTGTGCAGCAATGCTTTTAAGCATGACGGCCTGCGGACAGAATGAGACAAAGGAAACGGAAGAAACAGCAGCCGGAACGGAAAGTGCGGAGACGGCCGGGGAAACTGCGGCCGCCGGAGATAATGAATTAAAAGAAGTGAATGTTGTGCTTGACTGGTATCCGAATGCAGTGCATGCTTTTATTTATGATGCGATTGAAAAAGGATATTATGCGGAAGAAGGTATTAAAGTGAATGTTCAGTTCCCTTCAAATACCAATGATGCCATGTCTCTGACAGCAGCAGGAAAGGCCGAGGTCGGTATCTATTATCTGCCGGATGTGATCATGGCCCGTGCAAACCAGAATGTGCCGATTCGGTGCATTGGCGCATTAACTCAGTCTGATTTAAATATTATTTTATCATTGAAAGAAAAAAATATTAATGGCCCTGAGGATTTGGTCGGAAAGACAATCGGATATTCGGGAACAGAACTGAGCGAGGCCATGATCCGGACAATGATGGAGAGCGCCGGAGTTTCAGCGGATTCAGTGGCAATGGTCGACGTGGGATTCGATTTAATGTCTTCCATGACTACAGGACAGGTCGATGCGACAATTGGCTGTATGGTGAATCATGAAGTGCCTCAGATGGAAAAAGAAGGCTTCGAAGTCAATTATTTTTATCCTCATGAATACGGCGTTCCTGGAAGCTATGAGTTGATTTTTGTCACAAGTGATGATATGATTAACAACGATGCAGATACTCTGGCAGCATTTATGAGAGCTTCCGCGAAGGGGTTTGAAGACATGAAGGCAGATCCTGAAGCCGCATTGGATATTTTGCTGGCTAATCAGAATGCCGAGAATTTCCCGTTGGATAAAGATGTGGAAATGCGGAGTATGGAAGTACTCCTTCCGGTACTGGCTTCTTCTGACGGTGAATTTGGCGCCCAGGAAGCCTCTGTATGGCAGGCCAATATTGACTGGCTGAAGGAAGAAGGATTGCTGAAAAATGACATTACGCCAGAGGAACTCATGGCGGATGTATTGAATTAGGATTTCAACCGGAGCTCCATATTCCGGATTGAAATTAACAACAAAGGAGGACGGAATATGGGTATTGTAAATCAGATTTTGCTCGTTGTCCAGTCGGCGGCCATTCCTTTGCTGGCTGTCATCATGGCGCTCATTGTGTTTAATATGATGAAAAAACCTGGGAAAACAACGGCGGTGAATGAGGATGATTTTAAGGTGACGGAAAGCAGCTTCTGGCTGGTCATTGCTCTTTTTGGAATTGTGGCTGCGGCGATTTTTGTCTGGTTGGCATCGACGAATACAACAGGAGGTCAGGTTGTCACGGCTTATGTGCTGGCGGCCGCCTGTGTGATCGCATCGATCATAACATGCTATGTCTATTTTAAACGGAATCTGACAGTACAGGGAGACACGCTGACCTATCAGCCGATGAAAGGGAAGGCTGAATCTTATCCGGCGAAGAGCGTGGGAAGAATTGATATTGTCCAGTCACCCAGATGCGAGGAAATGCGTTTTTATAATCGTTCCGGAAAGAAGCTTTTTGAAATTCAGGGATATATGGTAAATTCCCAGGCGCTTCGTAAATATATGCGTAAATATCCGGTGAAAATTTCAAAAGTAGATGATGATAAAAAATAAATGACTTCTTAAAGAAGTAAAATAGAATTTTGACAGGAGCAGTCTCTTGGTTTTTTACATATAAAATGGAGGAAATAAGGGGCGCTTCTGTTTTTTTATTTTTGTCAAAATTTAGTCGTTTTCACGCTTGTTAAGATAATAGCAAAATTTGGTTAAAAC
>CATZYB010000192.1 GCA_958426095.1 uncultured Lachnospiraceae bacterium | reverse complement strand
ATTCTTGATATGGCTCTAAAGACCATCATCAACAATGGTCTGTCTTTGGAAGTCAATACTGCCGGCTATAAATACGGCCTCGGCCAGCCAAACCCTCAGGCCGATATTCTGTCCCGTTATCTGGAACTTGGCGGCGAGATGATCACCATCGGCGCCGATGCCCATAAGCCGGAACATATTGCCTATGATTTTAAAAAAGCCGAAGAGCTTTTAAAAACCCTCGGCTTTAAATATTACACAGTATTTAAAAATCGTCAACCTGTGATGCTGCCCCTGTAAACGGTTGTTTAAGTACCTCATACAACTCGGCTTCTGTGGCTCTCATATATGGATTTGTCCAGAAAATATCAACAATCCCAAAGGTCAAAGCGCCGAGAAATGCCCATCCGAAAAAGGACATATCTAAGACAAATGTATTCCATTTATGTCCCATCATCATCTGCCGACTTAAGTTCAACACTTCTTTTGTCGGCATATCCGGATGTTCTGCAAGGATATAGTCCACCATACGGTATTCATAGCCTTTAATGATACCCGGAATAATAAGTACCCATGTCCACAGGAAAATGTACAATCCCCGTAAAAACATCGTTTTCACCACGGGCAGAAAATATCTCCGATTGAATGCAAAGGCCAGTTCACCAACACTTGTCTTTTCTGTCCGGTTCCGATAGAAAAAACTGGCCATCCCGACCTGAATTGGATTCAAAATAAAGTAATTCAGACAGATACGGACGATCATCAGTAAAATTCCGTAAAACAACACGGCAGAAGTCACAACGCTTGTAAACATGCCTACTCCGGTTTCTGAATAGACAAATTTTTCCGCATAATCCCTAAGCTGCGGCAATGTATAATTCTGCACATCGTAAGAAATATCATTATCTCCGATATTTGCCGTTGCCTGCTCTGTACCGGAAGTACCGGAATTTCCTGAGGCGGCCGAGGAACCGCCATTCGTTCCCGCCGCATACTGAAGTACAAGGAATATAAGACAGACGACCACCGCCGCCCAGTAATAACCACGCAGACTCTGTTTCGCCCTTTGCTTTAAATCAGCTCTTACCCACATAGGCTTACCTCCTTTGACAGCTTTCAGCCTTTAACCATCTCAATCACGCCGCCGCCAACAACATAATCCCCATCATACATGACAAGGGCCTGTCCCGGCGTAATGGCCCGCTGAGGTTCATCAAATTCGCAGACAAGCGTTTTGTTCTCCGTCACAGAAACCGTGGCCAAAGCTCCGGCATGAGCATAACGGACTTTTGCATGAACACGAATTTTTTTTCCTACATCCGGCTCCGGAATGGACATCCAATTTACATGAGAGGCCGTCAGAACGGATTTAAAAACATCTTCGTTCTCGCCAATAACCACTTCATTCGTCTCCGGACGAATCTCTGTGACAAATACCGGGTGACCCATAGAGAGGTTCAGACCTTTCCTCTGGCCCACCGTGTAATGGGTGATTCCTTCATGGATTCCAAGCACTTTTCCTGATTTGTCCACAAAATTTCCTTTAGGAAGTTTTTTTCCCGTATATTCATAGAGAAATTTTTGATAATTACCATCAGGAATAAAACAGATATCCTGACTGTCCGGTTTGGATGCCACAAGGAGTCCCATTTCTTCCGCCATCTGTCGGATTTCTTCTTTCGTATAGTCCCCATCCGGCATCAACGTTTTTGAAAGCTGCTCCTGGGTCAGATTATAGAGCGCATAGGTCTGATCTTTTCTGGACGGCGCTTTTTTTAACGTATATCTGCCGTTTTCCAACCGGACCACCTTGGCATAATGTCCCGTGGCAATATAATCACCGCCGATGGACATCGCCCGATGCAAAAGGGCTTCCCATTTCACATAACGGTTGCATCGAATACACGGATTCGGTGTTCTTCCCCGAAAGTATTCCTCTGCAAAGTCATCCATCACCCATTCTTTGAATTCCTTTTTAAAATTCATCACATAGTAGGGAATATCCAATTGGCCAGCCACCCGGCGTGCGTCATCGACAGCACTCAAACCGCAGCAGCCGCCATTTTCTTCCTGGACGGCCGTATCTTCATCCTGCCAGATCTGCATCGTCACACCGACCACATCATAACCCTGCTTTTTTAAAAGCAGCGCTGCGACCGAAGAATCCACACCGCCGGACATTCCAACAATGACTTTTTTATTTTTCATGGATTAATAATCCTCTTCAACTTCTTCTTCACCGATATCTGACTTTGGTTTGGAAAGTCCGTCGATCTTAATACCGTTTTTTTCGGCGTAATCCCAAAGAGCCGCATGAATGGCTTCCTCAGCCAGAAGCGAACAATGAACTTTGACCGGAGGCAGACCATCCAGGGCTTCCATAACGGCTTTGTTTGTAACTTCCAGAGCTTCATAAATTGTTTTTCCTTTTACGAGTTCTGTAGCCATACTGCTTGTTGCCACAGCGGCCCCGCAGCCGAAAGTCTTAAATTTCACATCCCGGATGACCTGATTTTCATCAATATCAAAATAAATACGCATGATATCGCCGCATTTTGCATTACCAACAGTACCTACGCCACTGGCGTTTTCGATTTCTCCCACATTTCTTGGATTCTGAAAATGATCCATTACTTTTTCGCTGTACATAAAAACTCCTCCTATTTGTTCTTCTTTACAAAATCTTCGTACAATGGAGACATTGATCTAAGACGTTCGACAATACCTTTGATCTTATCAACCACATAATCCATTTCTTCCATTGTATTATCTTCACCCAGGGTCAGACGCAGAGAACCATGTGCGATCTCATGAGGCAGACCGATGGCAAGCAACACGTGGGATGGGTCCAACGACCCGGAAGTACAGGCAGAACCACTGGAACCGCAGATTCCGGCCATGTCAAGCATGATCAGCAAAGATTCACCTTCAATAAACTGAAAGCTGAAATTAGCATTATTCGGAAGACGGCAGTCTCTGTCACCATTCAAACGGGTATAAGGGATTTCCGCCAAAATCCGGTCGATCAAATGGTCTCTCAACTCGGTTTCTTTCTTGATCCGTTCATCCATAGTAGCTACAGCGATCTCTACCGCTTTTCCCAGGCCAACGATGCCCGGTACATTTTCTGTTCCGGCCCGGCGTTTACGTTCCTGAGTGCCGCCATGAATAAAGGAACGGATCTTCACACCCTTGCGGATATATAAGAAACCAATACCTTTTGGTCCATTCAATTTATGACCGCTGGCACTGAGCATATCAATATTTAATTCATCAACGTTGATCGGAAGCTGACCAAAGGCCTGCACCGCATCGGTATGGAACAGGATTCCATGTTCATGGGCGATGGCGCCGATTTCTTTGATCGGCTGGATCGTTCCGATCTCGTTATTTGCAAACATGACAGAAATTAAAATCGTTGTCGGACGGATCGCTTTCTTTAACTCATCTAATTTGATCACGCCATTTTCATCCACATCCACATAAGTCACTTCATATCCGCGTTCTTTTTCAAGATATTCGCAGGTATGCAGAATCGCATGATGCTCAATTTTTGATGTAATGATGTGATTTCCTTTATTCTTATAGGCTTCAGCCGTTGCCACAAGCGCCCAGTTATCGGATTCGGAACCGCCCGCTGTAAAATAAATATTGGCAGCTTCTGTCCCCAGCGCTTTTGCAATCGTCTCACGGCTTTCCGTAACGACCGTTTTATTTTTTGCTCCCAGATCATAAACCGTGGAAGGATTTCCGTAATTTTCAGTAAAGTAAGGCAGCATCGCTTCTACGACTTCAGGCCGTGTCGCTGTCGTTGCCGCATGGTCCAGATAAATAATTTTCTTATCCATCTTCTCTTCTCTCCATTCATATATATTATTTTGAGCAATATGCTTTTTGACCGGTTTCATCCGTAATTCCAGGGCTGTTTGCAACAATTTCCTCCAATGTCATGGAATCCATCGTAGCATTAATACTATTATTTATACGCTTCCAGACATATTTTGTGACACAGGAGTCAAACTTGGCGCATTTATTCTCACTGTCCGGACAATCGACCACAACCATCTCCCCTTCCAGGGCTCTAAGCACATCACC
>CATZYB010000191.1 GCA_958426095.1 uncultured Lachnospiraceae bacterium | reverse complement strand
GGCGTTTTTTTTGCGACAAAATATGTAAAAGGATATGCGATCAGAAGACATATCAACGTCACAGCCACGGACATCCCAATCGACTTTAAAAAAGTACGAATATATAATGGGTTTAAAATATCAAGGTAGTTCTGAATTGTAAATTTCATCACCACGCCGCCATAAGTTCCCTTGTTCATAAAGCTTATGACAATAATGTACAGGAAGGGAATCGCAACAAGCAGATACATCCATAAAGAAATCGGAGTAATCATACAGTATTTGGCAATTGCAGACTTTCTCTTTTTTATTTTATTTTCCATATCTGTCAGCCCCCTGTCATTCATTTCCGAAATTGATACTTTCAATTGTGTTAAATACAACATCACTCTGTGATTTAATGACTACGGCATCATTAAGCTCCCAATACACATATACGCAGCTTCCTTCCGGTAATACGGATTGCTTTGAAAGTGTGTTGATTTTTATCTGATTTCCATTGGACAGCTCAACCACCGTCTTCATTAAGTTACCAACATAGATATGATCCCGTATAACCCCCGACAATTCAAAGCCATCCACTGGAGTCTCTGAGATCATTGTATTTTCAGGTCTTACAGAAACATAGATAATCTCTTTCTCAGACACATCGGCAGGGCCGGCAGAAATAAATCCGTTTTCAAGAGAAACCTTAACCGCAGATTCCTTTTTCTCATCGACCATACCGTAAAAAATGTTGGATTCGCCGATAAAGTCGGCGACAAATTCGGTGGCCGGATGCTCATAAATATCTCTTGGAACAGAAAGCTGCTCAAGGTTGCCTTTATTCATAATGGCAATCCGGTCACTCATTGTCAGCGCTTCTTCCTGATCATGGGTAACATAAATGAATGTAATCGCCAGTTTTTTCTGCAGCCGTTTCAATTCAAACTGCATCTGCTTTCTGAGTTTTAAATCCAAAGCCCCCAGCGGTTCATCTAAAAGAAGGACCTGGGGTTCATTTACCAATGCTCTGGCGATGGCCACCCGCTGCTTTTGTCCTCCGGAAAGCTGATCCGGCTTTCTTGTCTCGAAACCAGAAAGCTGAACAAGTTCAAGAATATCCATAACTTTTTTCTTAATCTCGTCTTTTGGCATTTTTTTCATTGTCAGTCCAAAGGCAACATTGTCATAGATAGTCATATGGGGAATCAGCTCGTAATTATGGAATAACGTATTTACCTGTCGATCATAGGGCTCCTCATCCCGCACCTCTTTCCCGTCAACGTAGATTTCACCAGAGGTCTGGGTTTCAAATCCGGCGATCATCCGGAGTGTGGTTGTTTTACCACACCCGGAGGAACCTAAAATTGTCAAAAACTCGCCTTTATAAATGTCAATATTCAAATCTCTGACAACATGGTTATCACCATAGGATTTATTTACATTTTTTAATCGAACAATAACTTCCTTTTCTTCCATAGAATCAACCCTTCAATCTTGTCCATAAATCTACGATCTTCGACGACTCATCGCCGATATCCTTCAGTGTACAGGAACGGTCAACAACATCGGCCGGAGGATTCGTGAGAACATTTTCCGTATAATCTGTACCAAGATATTCAAGAGCCGCCTTATTCGGATTGATATATGGGAAAATTTCAGAAATACTTGCGCTTACCTCTCCGTCAAGAATATAGTTTATAAGCTCATAGGCATTATCCTTATTTTTTGCAGCCGCAGTGATCATCATCGTATCTGAACCAAGATAAACGCCTTCTTCCGGATAAAAACATTTAATGGACGGAACCTCCTGCTGAGCAAGCAGAGCCTCTGCGCCATAAATCAATCCGATCGGGCACTCTCCGTTGATCATCAGCGTTTTCGGGCTGTCTCCGTCAAAGGCATGAATATTCGGGAATAATTCCGACCAGTAGCCTTCAACCGCTGCCAGAGTTTCATCACTTGTATCATTCACATCCGTACACCCCTGCGCCATGGCCGCCATAGCATACATTGCTCGTGAATCTTCAATAACAACAATCTGATCTGCATAATCCGGATTCAATAAATCCGCATAGCTTGTAATTTCATCGGTGATCATATCCGTATTCACTGCGATGACGGCGCTGGCAAACATATAAGGAACCGAATAGGTATTGTCCGGGTCATTTTCTCTGCCTAAATACTGCTCTGCAATATTTCCGAAATTCGGAAGTTTATCTCTGTCCAATTCTTCAAGTAAATTCATATTACTAAAAATAGCTGTATAGTTTTCAGGTCCGATAATCACATCATAGGTTCCCTCCTTGGACGTCTGAACCTTCGCAAGCATATCATCCGGAGAAGTATAGGTTGTCATATTCACGGTAATTCCTGTTTTCTCTTCAAAGGAATCCAGCACTTCCTGAGGCAGATACTCTGTCCAGCAGATCACGTTGACCGTCTTGCTTCCTGTACTTGAATCGGAAGAACCGGAGCCGCAGCCAACAAGCATAGATACAGTCATAGCCATCGTAACGAAAGCTGCCATTGTTTTTTTCATTTTTCTTTTCATAATTATGTCCTCCTCATTGAATGTATATAAAAAACGCAGCAACCAAAATAAGTTACTGCGTCTTTGCACTATTTCATATATGGCTCATCCCAAAGGTTTAGTTTGGTTCCGATGCCTTTTTCAAGGGCCTTCTGATAACAGTCAAAGCCCCAGGACAGGTCCTCCAGCGGCATTCCGCCAATGCTGCACATGATGATTTCGTCCTCGGTTCTGCGGCCGGAAGCCTTTCCGTTGACAATATCGCACAGATTGACGACCCCTTCACGGTCGGTCTTCCCGGTTTTTACGAGATGGACAAAATGAATTCCCATAATGCACCATTCCCGCTTGTTGCCGAGTTCATCCACCGGACCTCTTGCTATAAAATTGCTCAAATATTTCTCATACATACCATAATTATCAACGACCATGGTCGTATTCAGGAAATCATCGTACTGACGGTAAAGAAATGAACCCATAGAAAACACGGTGGCGCCTTTCTTGAACCATTCCAGATGAAATTCCTCCATATCCTGTTTTGTGACAGACATGGCCTCGCTGACCACATCCGCATCCTGGCAGGCTTCTTCCAGGCTGTCACAGATAATGATTTCTTTGACCTGAGGATATTTTTCCTCAATAAATTCTTTCATGGCCAGAGCTGTCTTTGATTTTGACGAGCTGCCCCGAATCTTTATTTTTTCAATATCCGGCAGAACTTCCATAAAACACATCAAAGCACATTTATTGATGACACCCGGGCCAATGAGCGAAAGCACCTTTGAATCCTTATTTGCCAGATAGGTCGCCGCCATGGCCGGCATGGCGCCGGTCCGCATAGCGCTCAAAATATTAGCTGACATAATGGCCTTCGGGGCGCCCGTATCCACATCGGAGAGGGTAACCATCAGAATCGAGCGTGGCAGATTTAACGCGCTGTTATGACTGTTGGAGCCATAATATTTCTGACCGGCAATATGAAATCTTCCGCCCAGATAGGCCGGCATGGCCATAAATCTCCGGTCCGGACCGTCATCTAAAGGGAAGCCCTCGATATCCGATTTCTGGGGAAAATTCATCTGAAGTCCATGCTCATCTCCCTTCGGACCGCCGAGTAAAAAATCCTTCTTTCCAAAAAGGGAAAGGGTGTCCCGCATCGTTTCGATACAGCCGGCGGCGTCAAGGACGCCGGCCTCCATCAAATACGCTTCAATTAAATAAAGAAAAACAATTTTCAATTACCTTAAAAGGTATTGAAGGAGCTGAAGCAATTAAACAAATGATGGAAAATATGAGAAATAATCCCCCAAAAGAAATTGCAGGTGAAAAAGTATTATCAGTTGGAGATTATTTAGCACAAACTATTTGCTACACAGATTCTGGTAAATGTGAATCTACAAACCTACCAAAATCAAATGTACTTTATTATGATTTAACAAATGATAGCTGGTGCTGTGTACGCCCTTCTGGAACAGAACCTAAAATTAAATTCTATATGGGTGTAAAAGGAACAAGTTTAGAAGATGCTGATAAAAAATTAAATGAATTAGAAACCGCAATGAGAGAAATTGCAGGATAAAAAATAAAAGTGGCTTTTGCCACTTTTATTTTTTATCTTCTTTCCAACCATTTATATGAGCTCTTTTTATTGCTCCTGTCATATTTGCTCTAATTGTTGGAATTTGTTTTT
>CATZYB010000190.1 GCA_958426095.1 uncultured Lachnospiraceae bacterium | reverse complement strand
TCGGGCAACAAAGTCTTTAAGGGCGCTGATTTCCTGCTGCTGTCGGTTATAAGCGGCCTCAAGCTGGGCCTTTTTCATGGCATAAACTTCCTGGAATTTATCATAATCGCCAGGGTAGCGGTCAAGGCTTTGATTTTCCATATGATAAATCAGGTTGATAACACTGTTTAAAAATGGAATGTCATGGGATATTAAAATAAAGGCATTTTCATAATCGTTCAGATACCGTTTCAACCATTCAATATGCTGTTCATCCAGATAGTTGGTTGGTTCATCCAAAAGAAGAATATCCGGTTTTTCAAGGAGCAGCTTTCCGAGAAGAACTTTGGTCCTCTGTCCGCCGGAAAGCTCCGTAACGTCCCGATCAAGACCAATCTCCGTCAGGCCGAGAGCACGGCCGATCTCTTCCACTTTTGTGTCTATCTGGTAGAAGTCATGCTGTTCCAGTAAGTCCTGGATAGTTCCCGTCTCTTCCAGAAGCTTTTCCATTTCTTCCGGGGAAGCTTCGGCCATACGCTCAAACATCTGATTCATATTTTCTTCCATTTCATATAGAAATTGAAAAGCCGATTGAAGAATGTCTCGGATTGACATGCCTTTTTCGAGAACGGCGTGCTGATCCAGATAGCCTACATGGACATTTTTGGCCCATTCGACAGTGCCTTCATCCGGCATGAGTTTTCCCGTGATAATATTCATAAATGTTGATTTTCCTTCACCATTGGCGCCGATCAGACCGATATGTTCTCCTTTCAGCAGACGAAAGGATACGTTATTAAATATAGCCCGGTCACCAAAACCGTGACTTAAGTTTTTTACATTTAAAATCATATAAGCACCTTTTCCTTTGCAGAATTACGGACTTATTATATAGGATAAGTTCAGGCTTTGCAAGTGGAGAAATGGATGGTATCATAAAGATAATAATAATATTTAGGAGGAATACTATGAATCGTTTATTTGTTGAATATCCAAAATGCTCGACCTGCAGAAAGGCAAAAAAATATTTAGAAGAACACCAGATTCCCTTTGAGGACAGACATATCGTTGAGAATAATCCGACAGAGGAAGAATTAAAAGAATGGATCGCACGCAGCGGACTTCCGGTGAAAAGGTTTTTTAACACAAGTGGGAAAAAATATAAAGATATGGAATTAAAAAATAAATTGCCGGAAATGAGCGAGGAAGAGCAGATCGCACTTCTGGCCAGCGACGGTATGCTTGTAAAACGTCCGATCGTTGTGGAGGATCATCGGGTATTGGTTGGATTTAAAGAAGCAGAATGGACATTTGAAAATTAATTTATTGGGGGGATTTTATGGAGATTCCAAAACACGGACTTATAGATCTTCATGTGCATTTAGATGGATCTTTGAGTTTCGATATGGCCAGGGAACTGGCAGAGATGCAGAAAATGGAGGTCAGGTCGGAGAACGAGTTAAGGCGCCTGATGGTGGCACCGTCAGATTGCAGGGACTTAAATGACTATCTGACAAAGTTTGATTATCCTCTGGAACTGCTTCAGACAGAGGAGGCCATCACATACGGCGTTTTTGAGCTGTTAAAAGTTCAAAGATCTCAGGGATTGGCGTATTCAGAAATTCGATTTGCTCCCCAGCTTCATACCAGGAAAGGGCTTCGTCAGGAGCAGGTTGTGGATGCGGCGGTGAAAGGAATGCAGGACATGAAGACCGGACAAATCGGAAACTGTAAAAATTTTTCTTCCGGTTTGATCTTATGTTGTATGCGCGGAGAAGATAATGAAGCTGCAAATATGGAAACAGTAGATATTGCCGGGGATTTTCTGGGAAAGGGTGTTGTAGCCCTGGATCTGGCCGGCGCTGAAGCGCTTTTCCCTACGGGAAATTTTGAAAATCTGTTCCGTATGGCAGGTAAAAGAGGCATTCCATATACTATCCACGCCGGGGAGGCGGCCGGGCCGGAAAGTATATGGAAGGCGCTGGAATTTGGAGCGTCACGGATTGGACATGGCGTACGATGCCTGGAGGACAAGGAACTTGTCCGGCGACTTGCCAGGGATAGGATTCCACTGGAATTATGTCCGACAAGTAATATAAACACTAAAATATTTAAAAATATTAAAGACTATCCGATTAAGAAACTTCTTGACGAAAGTATAAAAATTACAATTAATACAGACAACATGACGGTGTCAGATACGACTGTTCGTGATGAACTCCAATTAGTAGCCGATACTTTTGATCTAAGCGAGGCTGAAATATATCGGCTTATAAAAAACGCGGAGGAGAGCGCTTTTGGTGATCACAGGGATTCGTTTTCGTCGGTCTGATGAAAACGGACGGGAATACCGTTCACTTCAACGGCGTCGTTGATTTCAATAACGATACAGCGCCGTCCGTCGATAATCCGGGTATCCACAAGATCGGAACGGGACGGATTGACCTGAACGATGACATCCGGTGTTTTCACTTCAAATTTTCGTGTATTGGCAATATTAGAGGCCATAAAGGGTACTGGTTCCGGAGCGGAAGCTTCATAATGCTTTTCAAAGTCTTCCAGTTTTTCCGGATGGACACCGCTGCCGGCCAGTAAGTTTTTAATATCTGTTTTATCGAGAACTAACGGGTCGGCTTCTTCCTTTTTCTCTTCCATCATTTCGTGAAGATTTTCATGGATGTTTCGAATTGTTTCATAATCACAGTCAGAGCCAAGGGTGTCTTCGATTATGGTCTGGAAAGTTTCCTTCTGGTTTTTTGCGGTCAGCGGGAGAACACAGCCAAGAAGCTGATCGACCAGACTGGAACGCAGATCCTCCGGATTTTTTGTATAGTAGAGTATATTGTGAATATCGGCGCAGCGGTCATTGAAGGCCGGAAAAAGAAAGCCGACTTCCGGAAGTTCCACGATCCAATCCCGGATCCGGTCATGAAAGCTGTTGGTTTCGGCCTGATAGGAGAGGCCGGGTTTGGACAGCTTTACCGGACAGATGGCGCATAAAATATGGTCATAGACTTCATCGGAAGCATCCTCCATTTCCAGTCCATCGGTCGTTTTACCGGGAACATCATAGACGGAGTGGATGAGAAGAATTAAATAATTTTCACCGTAATCGTAGGACTCAATGACTTTGTCGTAAAATTCATTGAGGAGATTCGGATCGTTTAACTGGCTTTCGCGCAGAGACATTAAAAAGGCCTGAGTACCGCCAAAATCTTCTGTTTCCATAGGAAATTCCATGTTTACGAGATTTTTTCCAAGGGTGCCGGATAAAGTCTTTCTGAAAATATCAAAATATTTAAACATTTCCTCTTCCGGAAGCGAGAGGAACATTTCTTTCATCTGGGCTTTTTTCTCTTTTTCCCCGTCCACATAGCAGCCGCAGATGCGGGTAATGGCGCAATGGGAAGGTGTAAATTGTTTTTTTATTTCACTGATTTCTTTTTTATTCATTATGTATTGCCGCCTTTATTTCAGATTATGGCTCGAAGCCATGTTTATTTATTATACTTGATTTTAAGAAATGTGACAATCAGAAAAAAACTATTGAGAAATCTAAAGTAAATGATATAATTAATTATTAGGAATACATACATGTGAATATATAAACATGTGAACATTTACTGATGATTTGTAGAAAGGATTGATAGGATGCTTCAGGTAAAGAATCTGTCTTATGAAGTTATTGAAAATGGACAGAAATTAAAAATTATAGATGACATCAGCTTTGATGTGGCTGATGGTGAGCTGCTTGTGATCACCGGTCCGAATGGCGGTGGCAAATCAACGATGGCTTCGCTGCTTATGGGGATCAAACCACAGACGGCCGGTCAGATTATTTTGGATGGCGAGGATATTACAAATTATGATATTGACCACAGAGCGAAGGCCGGACTTGGATTCGCATTTCAGCAGCCGCCGCGTTTTAAAGGTATGACGGTAAAACATTTGATTCAGCTTTCTTCCGGCGGTGAATTATCGGAGGATGAGAGCTGTCAGCTTTTGAGCAATGTGGGACTGTGTGCCAGAGAGTATCTGGACCGTCAAGTAGACGCGTCCTTATCCGGTGGTGAAATGAAACGTATTGAGATTGCCACAGCTTTTTCAAAACCGCATAAGCTTTGCATTTTTGATGAACCGGAAGCCGGCATTGACCTCTGGAGTTTTTCCATGCTTGTTCAGCAGTTTGAAGAGATTCATAAAGCAAAAAAAGAGAGTATCATTATCATTTCCCATCAG
>CATZYB010000189.1 GCA_958426095.1 uncultured Lachnospiraceae bacterium | reverse complement strand
AAAAAGCCCTTATAGGGCTGGAGCAAACCACCGGCTAAGCCGGTGGTTCTGATTTGCAAAGACACCAAGCGGTATTTTATTTAGCTGTGTATATTTGGAAAAAACATGCACATACTAGCCTTAAACAAAGGGAAGGCAGGAAAAGGATATGAAGGACAGGGCTTATTTTGAAATCCGTCTGGAAAGTCTGGGCGGCCTGGGAGCCAACCTGTGCGGGAAAATGCTCGGTGAACTGGGTGTAAAATATCTTGGCCTCAATGGAGCGGCATTTTCCAGTTATGGTTCTGAAAAACGGGGTTCGCCCGTCAGTTCATTTATACGCTGGTGTGACGGCGATAAGGAAATATTGATCAACAGTCCAGTGCGCGAGCCGGACATTCTCGGCATTTTTCAGGAAAATATTTTGATGAAATATCCGTGGCCGGATATTTTGGCGATGCCTCGGAAAATAGTTATCAATACACGGAAAAATGCGGAAGCTCTGGTAGAAAGTTACCCATGGCTTTCGGGTTATATTTATTATCTGGACGGCGTTTCGATCGCCATGCAGAC
This sequence comes from uncultured Lachnospiraceae bacterium, assembly GCA_958426095.1. Taxonomy (GTDB): domain Bacteria; phylum Bacillota; class Clostridia; order Lachnospirales; family Lachnospiraceae; genus Frisingicoccus. The sequence continues at coordinate 3,692 of CATZYB010000189.1, read as the reverse complement.
GAAAAGCCGTATGAATATGATCATGCTGGGCGCCATGATGAAAGCACTGGAGGATGAAGAAATTGTGAATGGCCAAAACCCAGAAAGCTGGGATTTACTGGCCTGCGGAAGAAAGTTGATTGAAGAGACCGTCGGTAAAAGGTATCCGGACCTTCTGGAAATCAATCTGAATGGATTTATGGCCGGACATGCTATGGTTCAGCAGTTTCGCCGGTCGGCAGATGAATCCGGAAAGGTGATGCCGGAAGCCCGGCAGGAGAAATTGATCTGGGGTTATGAAAATGCACCGATCGGCGGGGCGAATCCCCTGGCAGGAAGCATGGCATCCAATGATCTTTCGTCATCCCGAAGCGGCTATATGCCATTATTCGATGAATCGAAATGTATCCATTGCGGGCTTTGTGATTCGACTTGTCCCGATATGGTATTTCAATTTAAACGGGGAACCTATAAGGGAAGGGAACAGATGATGAACCGTGGCCTGGACTATCATTATTGTAAGGGATGTTTACGGTGCGTTGCAGTCTGTCCGGTAAATGCGTTGGTGGCCGGGGTGGAGGCAGAACATCCCAATCCTCAGTGGTCCGTTACGGATAAGGACTTGGTGGCTTCCAGCATCCATTGGACGCAGAAGGCGTCGGACGGTTGGATTACTGGAGAAAGTTATATGAGTGAACGCCGGAATGACGGAGGTGTCAGATGATGGAAAAAACAGGAGTCAGGCCGCAGAAAATGTTTTTTGACAGTGGAAATGATCTGGCGGCTTATGCGGCGAAGCAGATAAATTACCATGTGATGGGATATTATCCGATCACGCCGTCCACACAGATTGCGGAAAATCTGGATGCCATGAAGGCGGAAGGACTTCATGATATATCTCTGGTGGCTGCTGAGGGGGAACACAGTGCGGCGGGTATCTGCTATGGCGCTTCGGCCTGTGGCGGCCGGGTATTTAACGCGACCAGCGCCAATGGTCTTTTGTATGCTTTGGAACAGCTTCCTGTCCAGTCGGGCACCCGGTTTCCGATGGTGATGAATGTGGCCTGCCGGACCGTCTCGGGGCCTCTCTCGATCAAGGGGGATCACAGCGATATTATGTACGCCTTAAATACCGGATGGATCATCCTTTTTGCCGATACGCCTCAGGCGGTTTACGATATGAATATTTGCGGTTTAAAACTGGCGGAATCGGTGAATCTGCCGGTGATCGTGGCCTTTGACGGTTTCTTTACAAGTCACCAGAAACGGCGCTGTATGGTTTTTGAATCAGATGAGGATGTTCGAAAATTTGTCGGCGAGCGGGAACCGGAGATAGATTTATTGGATATGGACCATCCGGTCACTATAGGTTCTTACATGAATGAGCCGGACATTATCAATAATAAATATCAGCTTCACCAGGCGATGAAGTCGGCAGCGAACTGGCTTCCGACTATTTATGAAGAATATGCTGAAATTTCCGGAAGGAACTACGGGCTTGTCCGGGAATGTCAGATGGAAGATGCGGAAACGGCCATTTTTATTCTCGGTTCCGCTTATCATACGGTTCGTTCTGCCGTTCATAAGCTTCGGGAAGAGGGAAAGAAGGTCGGCGTATTTACGGCTAGTGTCCTTCGGCCTTTTCCGTCAGAAGCCTTATACGCTCTCTGTAAGAATGCAAAAACAATCATTGTTGCCGACAGGCAGGACAGCTACGGTGCAGGCGGCGGAAATATGACTTTGGAAATCAAAGCCATGCTCCAGAGCTTTGGCAAGGGCTGCGATGATATTCGGGTACTCAGCCGGATTTATGGTCTTGGCGGCAAAGATTTTTATGCCGAAGATGCGGAAATGTTATTTCAGGAAGGGGAAAATCCGCAGGCCAAAGCCTTTGATTATATTGGTGTGTTTAAAGGCGTTGGCGGCCGGGAGGAAATGAGGTATTATGAGCCGATTACTAAGGAGGCCGCTTCACCGGGGATTATCCGTCGGAGCATGAATCCGGAAAACGGCCGCGTTCAGATTGAAAATGCCCGGATTAATGAATTGACAGCCATGCCGAAACGGCTCAGTCCGGGACACGGAGCCTGTCCGGGCTGCGGTATTCCGGTGAATGTAAATCTTTTATTAAAAGGAATTGAGGGACATGTGGCAGTGCTTTTTCAGACGGGCTGCGGCATGGTGGTGACGACCGGTTATCCGAAAACATCCTTTAAAGTGCCCTACATTCACAATTTGTTCCAGAACGGTGCAGCAACCTTGTCGGGCGTGGTGGAAATGTTCAGGCAGCGGCAGAAGCGGGGGGAATATCCGGAAGGCGATATTACCTTTGTCATGGTCAGCGGCGACGGCGGCATGGATATCGGTCTGGGTTCGGCCATTGGTGCGGCCCTTCGGGGGAGCCATTTGATTTTGTTAGAGTATGATAACGGCGGCTATATGAATACGGGTTATCAGTTGTCCTATTCTACCCCGATGGGAGCCAAAAGCTCTACTTCCCATGTGGGGCCGGAGCAGTATGGAAAGACATTTTTCCATAAAGATACGGCGGCGATCATGGCGGCTACAGGAATGCCTTATGTAGCGACAGCCGCCGAGTCCAACCCGGCAGATTTTGTAAAAAAGGCAGCGAAAGCCCAGGTCTATGCCAAATCCGAAGGAATGGCTTATATCCGTGCATTATCGGCCTGTCCGCTGAATTGGTCAGATAAACCGGAAAATGAACGGACAGTTATCGGGAAGTCTGTGGATTGCTGTTATTTTCCGCTTTACGAAGTGGAAAAAGGCCAGACCACATTGAGCTATGATCCGGAAAAGGCAAATAAAAAAATTCCGGTAATCGACTGGCTGGCAATGATGGGCCGGACCTGTCATTTGGAAAAACCAAAGTATCGGGGAGTTGTCGACAATATTCAAAAGGAAATCGACCGACGGTGGGAACGGCTGAAGGCTCTTTCTGACCATCCGTTGTTATAAATTTTAAGAATCAGGAGGAATAATCATGGATTTCAGAGAAAGTGAAACAATGAAAAATTTAATGCGGGCTTTTGCAGGAGAAAGCCAGGCAAGAAACCGTTATACCATGGCGGCTTCCCAGGCCAAGGCCAATGGTTTATACGTTATTGAGACAGTATTTACCTTTACGGCTGACCAGGAAAAAGAGCATGCAAAATTATTTTACAGCCATTTGAAAGATATGGCCGGGGAAACTATTGCCATCGACGGCGGCTATCCGGTAGATATTGCCCCGGAAATGTCCAGGCTGCTCCGTATGGCCCAGCATAATGAATTAGAAGAATTCGATGATGTGTATAAACATTTCGGTGATACGGCAAAACAGGAAGGTTTTGCTCAGATCGGAACTCTCTTTCATAATATCGCCGCCATCGAGAAAACCCATGCAGACCGTTTTGAGCATTTTGCCCAGCTCATGGAACAGGGAAAACTTTTTGTAGCCGATGAAGAAACAGCATGGATGTGCTTAAACTGCGGACATATCGCCTACGGCAAAGAAGCGCCGAAGGCTTGCCCGGTATGTCAGCATGATCAGGGCTATTTCATTCGTCAGGTCATGGCGCCTTTTGATTTTTCCCAGGTTCGCTGCCGCTGCGGCTGCTAAAATCGGCTTTATTATCTTTAATGATTGTTAAATAAGACACAGGGGCTGTCGGGAAATAGATAGTCCCAGATAGAGGCCGGAGTAACTCCTATGA
>CATZYB010000188.1 GCA_958426095.1 uncultured Lachnospiraceae bacterium | reverse complement strand
TTCAAACAGATTCAAGCAATAAAAATATCATTCCAATATATACAAATAAAAATGTTCTATCTCCCGATGCAAACACAGTCGGCGAAAACCCCATCATTATCCTCGAACATAATATACTGGCTAGAACGATATATGAAAAAATTACCCTTTTCCCAAATAAAAGCCAGATAGAGTATGCATACACACCAAAATACAATACCCCCATAATTATGGTTATCAATGCATTGACAGAATATAAATCAGCCTTTTGAACTGTATTTCCAAACAATTGTATAGAACCATATACTCTTGTATAAATTTGAATTGAAAGAAGTTTATCTGAAATCAATCTAAAAATAATAATTAATGACGGTATAAACACAATTATTTTATTTATAACCCCACATTTTGAACCCCAACATACAGTTAAAGCCATCAGCAATGTACATAAGAATATTATTGCACCATTTCTGCACATGATTCCACTAATAGTAGACAATATGCCAAGGAATACTTTATCCCCAAATGAAAAAGAATTATAACTCGGATACCATGAATTTATCTCCGATATGCTGCGTTGTACATTCCCCGGACCAGTTACATGAAATACCAGCATTAAACAAATAGCCACACCCAATCCCAGCAATTCTCCGGATACTTTTTTATATTTCCACATATACACTACCATCGATAACACAAAATATCCAAACATAAGTGCTGCAACTTGTTCCTGATTCGATGCAAAAATTATTGCTAATAAGCCACATACCTTTTTCTTCATCAAGACTTTATCATTATTTACTATGTCCCTAAATAAGGTCATACTATAAAAAAACATTGCCATCGGCCATAAATAATTCAGTGTTGTAGCATACCATCCTGTTTCTGAAAGCGGTGATAACCAAACAAACAAAATCATTAATATCAAACCAATATATGAAATTATCGCTTTGCATCTTGTATTCTGCCATAATAAGTATTGCATACTATAATAAATCAGCACTACCATCAGCGTACTTAAAATAGTCCATACAATGTTCTGTAATTTCAACAATAAGATCATTACTACTTCTATAATTAATCTGGTAGTCCAATTGAAATACCTGAATACAATAAATTCATTCAAGCTCATAGTTGAACCAACTTCTGAAAACCAAATATCATCATACGACGGTTTCCCTTCAAGAAAAAAATATAGAAAAACAACTATAAATAATAAAATATACGTATGATAATCCTTTAATATTTTCTTCACAGCCTTACACCTCATTCAGCCACACATCCAAGGCGCTATACCGCTTCTGTTCTCTCTGGTTATGGATCATCTGTTTCACGGTCTGTTCGCTGCCCACGATGGCCACGCATTTTTTGGCACGGGTCACTGCGGTATAGAGAATATTCCGGTTAAAGAGCATTCTCGGCCCGGTAAGCAGCGGCATGACCACAGCCGGATATTCACTTCCCTGAGACTTATGTACGGTGATAGCATAGGCCAGCTCCAGTTCATCCAATTGGGCGAAAGGATAAGTGATTTTCCGTCCTTCGTCAAATTCCACCGTCATCTGTTCAGCAAAGAAATTGATCTCCCGGACAACGCCCATGTCGCCGTTAAAAACGCCGACGCCCTTTTCCACCGGAATGCCATAGCGGTCCGTGATCTCCCATTCCAGCTGATAATTGTTTTTTATCTGCATGACTTTATCGCCTTCGCGGAAAAGACGGTCGCCCTGTTCCCTTTCCCGTTTGGCTTCATCCTTTGGATTCAGGTATTCCTGAAGCAGCTTATTCAGCCGCTCAACGCCAAGCTCACCCTTTCGCATTGGCGTAAGGACCTGAATATCGTTGACGGAGGCTCCTACATTTTGGGGAAGCTTGTCCCGGACAAGGGCAATGATAACGCCCTGAATGTCCATAGCCTGATACCGTTTCAGGCAAAAGAAATCCGGTGTTTTCACTTCCAGGTCAATGTCCTCGCCGTCGTTGATTTTATGGGCATTTTTGATAATAGCGCTTTCCATGGCCTGACGGAAAATTTTTGTCAGCATGACTACGTTAAAGCAATGGGACTGAATAATGTCTTTCAGTACATTTCCCGGCCCCACCGACGGAAGCTGATTGACATCACCGACCATGATCAGCCGGGTTCCCGGCATAATGGCCTTTAAAAGGGCGTTCATTAAATGAATGTCCACCATGGACATCTCATCAATGATGATGACGTCGCTTTCCAGCGGATTCTGCTCATTTCTTTCAAAATGACTGCCGGCCTGATCCTCCGGCCCGCCGGTCAATTCCAGCATCCGGTGAATCGTCTGGGCCTCGCATCCGGTGGCCTCTGTCATCCGTTTGGCCGCCCGCCCCGTCGGAGCTGCCAGACGGATTTCTAACCCCTCATTTTCAAAAAAGCGGATCATGGCGTTAATGGTCGTCGTTTTTCCCGTACCGGGACCGCCGGTAATGACCAATACCCCATTCCTGGCCGCCTCCACAACGGCGGTTTTCTGCATCTCGTCAAGGCTGATCTTTTCTTCAGCCTCAATGCGCTGAATCTGATGTTCCGCTTCCCGAAGACTCACTTCGTACTTAATATTTAAGTTTTTCAGCATCCGCGCCGTGCTCAGTTCAAGATAATAATACGCCGACGCATAGACGACCGGATGCTCCTCAATATTTTTTATAATAATCTTTTTATCGATGGAAAGGTCCATGAGCTGCCTGTCCACCGAATCTTCAGAAATTTCCAGTATTTCCGCCGCCTGACGCTTCAATTCATCCACCGGAAGATAGACATGACCGTTCATGCTCGCCTGCAAAAGGACATAAATAACTCCGCTCCGAATCCGATAATCTGAATCCAGTCCGATTCCGGCCCGCCGTGCAATATCGTCTGCCAACCGAAATCCAATGCCTGACACATCCTCTGCCAACTGGTAGGGATTTTCCCGGATAATATCGTAAAGACGGCTCCCATATTCATTATATATTTTTACGGCGTAGGCGGTGCTTATGCCATATTTGGATAAAAACATCATGGCCTGGCGCATATCCTGTTTATCATGAAACTGCTGATAAATTTCCTGAGCTTTCCGCTCGCTGATGCCCTTGATCTCCGCCAACCGCTCCGGTTCATTTTCAATAATCCGAAAACTGTCTTCTTTAAATTTTTTCACAATACGTCCGGCCAGCGACGGACCTACCCCTTTAATAGCCCCGGAACCGAGATATCTTTCAATAGAAAATAAATCCTCCGGCGCTTCAATAGAAAACGATGCGATGCGAAACTGGCGGCCGTAGGTCGCATGCTCCACATAGTCCCCCTCAGCCTTTATATATTCGCCCTCATTGACCATGGCCATCGTTCCGGTACACATCACTTCATCTCCCTGGCACATCAGGGCCAATACCGTATAGCCATTATTCTCATTATGATAAACAATATGTTCGACCAAACCATGAAGTGTTTCCATGCCTTCCTCCCAATCATCCGACAGACAAATTTTTTAACGCAAAAAGGCTGAAAACCTACCCATTTTCAGCCCCTCAAAAATTATCGCTCGCCTTTTTTCGCTTCCATAAACTCCGTGTATCTTCCGGTGCCTATGGCAACCACCGAGATCGGATCATCCGCCAATGTGGTCCGTATTCCCGTAATCTGCTCGATCAGCCTGTCCATGCCATAGAGCAGACTGCCGCCTCCGGTCAATAATATGCCGCGGGTCGCAATATCCGCAGATAATTCCGGCGGCGTTTCTTCTAAAACCTTATGAAGTCCGGTGATGATCTGGGTCAGACAGCTTTCCAGCGCCTCCTGAGTCTCCACTGAACTCATAACGATCGTTTTCGGAAGTCCAGTCAAAACATTCCGTCCGCAGACTTCCATCGTTTCTTCCTCATCCCTCGGATAAGCCGTGCCGATCTGTTTCTTAATCTCCTCAGCCGTCCGTTCTCCGACAAGAATTTCATACTTTTTACGCAGATACCGCACAATGGCATCGTCAAAATCATTCCCGGCTACCTTCAATGACTGACTGACAACCGTATCTCCATAGGAGATGACCGCAACATCCGTAGTTCCGCCGCCAATATCCACGACAATATTTCCGAATGGCTTTGAAATATCAATTCCTGCGCCCAGAGCAGCCGCGATCGGCTCTTCGACAATAACGACATCTCTGGCCCCGGCTTCCATCGTGGCATCGATAACGGCCCGTTTTTCGACCTCGGTCACACCGCTCGGCACGCCGACGACAACGCGGAAATTTCGAATTTTT
>CATZYB010000187.1 GCA_958426095.1 uncultured Lachnospiraceae bacterium | reverse complement strand
CGGCGAGCTTTTCACAGACAAATATGCCATCGCAGTAAAGAAAGGTAATACAGAGCTTCTTGATCAGATCAATGATGTATTACAGCAGCTCATTGATGAAGGTAAGATTGACGAATTTACGATCAATCATACAACAAAATAAGATTTGAGGTAATGATGTGGGTAATTGGTTAATATCAGCATGGGAAAGAATTGAAAAAGCATTTTTTGTGAGCGACCGCTATGTGGCTTATCTGAATGGCTTTAAGACAACTTTAATTATATCACTTTTTGCGGTATTGCTTGGTGTAGCTGTCGGGTTGATCCTGGCTATTATCAAATATACGGCAAATCATGTAGAGAAAAACATCATATTGACCCTTCTCAACTGGATAGCCAATATCTATATCGGCATTATCCGGGGAACTCCGGTTTATGTTCAGCTTCTCATCATTTACTTTATCATCTTTGCGAAGATGAATACTTCGCCGATCGTGGCGGCTGTTCTATGTTTCGGCATTAATTCCAGTGCTTATGTGGCGGAGATCATCCGTGCGGGAATTGAAGCTGTGGATGCCGGACAGATGGAGGCTGGCCGTTCCCTCGGCCTTGGCTGGGGACAGACGATGGTCAGTATCATTATGCCGCAGGCGATTAAAAATATCCTTCCGGCTCTTGGCAACGAATTTATCGTACTGATCAAGGAAACGGCCATTGTCGGAACCATTGCAGTGCGGGATGTGACCAAAGCGGCCCAGAATGTGGGCGCGATCACTTACGATCTGCTTCCGCCGCTTTTGATCACGGCGGCCATGTATCTGGTGGTTGTTATTATCCTGACGAAATTACTGTCAATGTTTGAAAGGAGGCTGGCCCAGAGTGATCGACGTTAAACATCTTGATAAAGTCTTTGGTGACAATCATGTTCTTAAAGACTTAAACGAACATATCGAGCAGGGTGAAAAGGTCGTTATCGTCGGACCTTCCGGCTCTGGCAAAAGTACATTCTTACGGTGTCTGAATTTAATGGAAAAGCCGACTTCCGGACATATTGTATTTGAAGGTAAGGATATCACCGAGGCAAAATCCAAAGAAGTCAATCAGATCCGCCAGAAGATGGGAATGGTATTTCAGCACTTTAATCTGTTTCCGCATCTGACGATTAAAGATAATATCACTCTGGCTCCGGTGAAGCTTAAAATAATGACAAAAGAAGAGGCGGAGAAAAAGGCGATGGAGCTTTTGAAGCGGGTTGGCCTTGAAGACAAGGCTGATGCCTATCCGGCCCAGCTTTCCGGCGGACAGAAACAGCGTATCGCCATCGTGCGAAGTCTGGCGATGAATCCGGAAGTGATGCTCTTTGACGAACCGACATCGGCGCTGGATCCGGAGATGGTCGGTGAAGTACTTGATCTGATGAAGCAGCTTGCGGACGAAGGGATGACTATGGTGGTAGTTACCCACGAGATGGGCTTTGCCAGAGAAGTAGCTTCCAGAGTCATGTTCATGGCCGACGGCTATATTCTTGAGCAGAATACACCGGAAGAATTTTTCGGAAATCCGCAGAATGACCGGCTGAAAGATTTCTTGTCAAAAGTTTTATAAATAATGAAGAAATAAAATCGCTGTATCATGATCAAAGGAAAACTGTGGTACAGCGGTTTTTGTTTACGCCATTTTCTTGGGAAAATGACGCAGATGTTTTTAAAGGCTGTGAAAAACACGGAGGCTTAATGATGAAAAAAGCATTAATTGAAAAGTTTGAAGAATTATTCGGCGTCGGCGGCGAAATCAGAACTTATTTTGCACCGGGAAGAGTGAACCTGATCGGAGAACATACGGATTATAATGGCGGGCATGTTTTTCCATGTGCGCTGACAATCGGAACCTATGGGCTGGCCCGGAAGAGGGAGGATCAGAAGCTGAGGTTCTATTCAATGAATTTTCCGGAAGACGGAGTTATTGAATCTTCTCTGGAGGATTTAAAACCGGACAAAAAAGCCGGATGGACGAATTATCCGAAGGGGGTTATATGGGCCTTTGAAAGGCATGGACATAAGATTCCCTGCGGCGCAGACTTTCTTGTTTACGGCGATATACCGAATGGTTCGGGTCTGTCATCATCCGCTTCTCTGGAAGTCTTAACGGGACTGATGCTAAAGGATATTCACGGGATCGAGAACCTGACAGGACAAGATTTAGCGGTTCTTGGACAGTATTCGGAAAATAATTTCAATGGAATGAACTGCGGAATCATGGATCAGTTTGCCAGCGCTATGGGTAAAAAAGATTCGGCCATATTCCTGGACGCCAATACACTGGAATTTGAATATGCTCCGGTAAAACTGCCGGAGGCCCGGATTGTTATTACGAACAGCAAAGTGAAGCACAGCCTGGTCAGCTCCGCCTATAATGACCGCAGGAATGAAAGCGAACAGGCATTAAAAGATTTACAGAAGGTTGTTGATATTCAAACGCTTGGTGATTTGACAGAGGAAGCCTTTGAAGAACATAAGGCAGCCATCAAAGACCTGATATGCCGGAAACGGGCAAAACATGCAGTGTATGAGAATCAGAGGACTATTAAAGCTTACAATGCTTTGAAGGCCAATGACCTGGAAACTTTTGGAAAATATATGAATGCTTCCCACATATCTCTTCGGGATGATTATGAAGTCTCCTGCAAGGAAATTGATATTCTGGTGAATCTCGCATGGCAGATTCCGGGGGTGATCGGATCCCGTATGACTGGCGGCGGTTTTGGAGGCTGCACGGTCAGCATTGTAAAAAAAGATGCGGTGGATGACTTTATAGAGGCTGTAGGTAAAGGCTATCGGGCACTGACCGGCCACGTGGCAGAATTTTATGTGGTCGATGTGGGCGAAGGCGCTCACAGGATATAATATGAGCCGGGAGGGGATAGCAATGAAACCTTATGATGTGACAGCTTTAGGCGAATTATTGATTGATTTTACAGAAAATGGAACCAGTACTCAGGGAAATCCGGTACTGGAAGCCAATCCGGGCGGCGCGCCGTGCAATGTGCTTGCCATGCTGAACCGCCTTGAACATAAGACCGCCTTTATCGGTAAGATTGGACAGGATATGTTTGGGGACCAGCTTGAGGCTGCCCTTAAGGAAGTCGGAATTGACACGAGAGGGCTTAAAAGAGATGAAAGCGTGCATACAACGTTGGCATTTGTCCATACACTGGCGGACGGTGACAGAGAGTTTTCCTTTTACCGGAATCCCGGTGCAGATATGATGCTCTCTGAGGATGATATCGATGAGGATTTAATCGCATCCAGCAAGATTTTCCATTTTGGTTCCCTGTCCATGACGGATGAGAGATGCCGCAAAGCGACACGGAAGGCCATTAAAATTGCTGAAAAGTCCGGGGCATTGCTGTCTTTTGATCCAAATCTGAGGGAGCCTCTCTGGCGGACTCTTTCTGAGGCGAAAAGAGAAATTTTATATGGTATGGAACATTGCCATATTTTGAAAATATCTGATAACGAAATCCAATGGCTGACCGGGCTTGAGGATTATGACGAAGGAATTGACGTGCTTCAGCGGAGATTTCATATTCCCTTGATCTTGCTGTCTCTCGGAAAAGAGGGCAGTCGTGCTTATACCAATAATCTCTGTGTTTCTAAGGCGGCCTACAGTCAGGAACATACTATTGAAACAACGGGTGCGGGAGATACATTCTGCGCCTGTATCCTCCATTATATTTTGGACCATGGTTGGAAAGAATATAACGAAAACGAGCTGAGTGAAATGCTTTGTTTTGCTAATGCGGCGGCGTCGATCATCACGACGAGAAAAGGCGCTTTGCGTGTGATGCCGCGAAAGGAAGAAATTTTATGCCTCTGCGATTAAGTGGTGAACCTTATTCCGAATATGTGAAATACATGAAGAATTTATTTTTGAATACTGGAAAAACCGCTCACGGCCTGTCGGCTGAGAGCGGTTTGCTTTTTAATCGAACATTTTTAAAATCTGGGCTTTTGGCATCGCGCCAACAATTTTGTTGATGATTTCGCCATTTTTCATAGCTACAAGTGTCGGAACACTCATCACCTGAAATGTTCTTGCCAAATCGAGATTTTTATCGACGTCCAGTTTGCATACTTTAATGTCCGGACGCTCGTTGGCGATTTCGTCAACTACTGGGGAAACCATCTTGCAAGGTCCGCACCATGTAGCAAAGAAATCGATGAGAACCAGTTTATCAGATTCAATGACTTCCTTCTGGTAATTTTCCTGAGTCAATTCAATAACAGCCATAATATTACTCCTTTCATGTATCTTTAATTTTCCCTGACAGGCATATTTTGA
>CATZYB010000186.1 GCA_958426095.1 uncultured Lachnospiraceae bacterium | reverse complement strand
GATTTCTATTTTGATAAGGACATTTGCGGAAAAATAGATTTGTACTTTGAGAGTGTAACAAAAGTATCAGAATTTGTCTATCGGAAAGCAGTTACTTGGTCTGAGTCTTGAATGGTTGAATACAGAGAAACCGTTGATTACCGTACATAAGTCAAAACAATATGAGTTTGATAAATTGTTTCAATATTATAATTTTCAATTAATGGATGAAAAGCAAGGATACTATAGTTTATTTAGTACGAAGTTGTCTTACAATGGTGAGTTACCGGAAAAGTCGATTTTTTATAATCAGTTTGATGTTCTCAGTAATTGCAGGGCGATAGAAATAGTTTAAGAAATTCGATTAAGGTTATCATAGACGGCAATGATAGCCTTTTTCTTTTTAAGGAGGTATAGCGGTGGCTTCGATTCTTTTGTCAATCAAACCGGAGTTTGCGGAGAAGATTTTAAGGGGCGAGAAGCGATATGAGTTTCGTCGGAAACTATGTCAAAAAGAAGTTGATAAGATATACATTTATGAAACAAGTCCGGTGAAAAGGGTTGTCGGTGAAGCGGTAGTTATAGAAAAGCTCCAGGGTGATAAAGAGATGATATGGGAACGAACGAAGGATTTTGCGGGAGTGACCCGGGAAGGTTTTGAACAGTATTTTGCAGATATGAAAACGGCCGGAGCGTATTGTCTAGGAAAGGTGACAGCATATGAGATAGCGAAGAATATTAAGTCTTTTGGCATTTCTGCGGCGCCCCAGTCTTTTGTTTATGTGGAAGAGTCGTAGAATTTTTTGGAAAAAGTTTCTGTGAATTCTTCTTGACTTTGACGCTGCGTCAAGCGTTATGCTGGATTTATACCAAAGGAGGCGGGGAAAATGACTTATAGTATCAGGGAATTATCGGAGCTGGCCGGAGTGAGTGCGCGCACTCTGCGTTATTATGATGAAATCGGACTTTTGAAACCCATGTATGTGAATCAGGCAGGATATCGGTTTTACGGGGATTCGGAAGTGGCTGTTCTGCAGCAGATTCTGTTTTACAGAGAGCGTGGCTTTGACTTGAAACAGATTCAAAGAATCATTTATGAGAAAGATTTTGATATTATAAAGGCGTTGGAAGAGCATCTCCTGGTGTTGGAAAATCAGAGAAAACATATGGATTCTCTGATTTGGACAGTAAAGCAGACGTTAGGCTCGATGAAAGGAGAATGTGAGATGAAAGACAGTGAGAAGTTCCGGGCTTTTAAAGAAAATCTGATTCATGAAAATGAAGAAAAATATGGTGAAGAAATCCGGGAAAAATACGGGGATGAGGAAGTGGATGCGTCGAATCGGAAAATGATGAATATGTCCGAAGAGAAATGGCAGCAGTTCAAAATGCTGGAAGAAGAGATAAAAGCTGCTTTGAAAGAGGCAGTTTTGGCCGGAGTCAGTCCGGACAGTGCCGATGCCAGAAAAATCGTGGGTCTTCATAAAGAATGGCTCCAAATGACATTAAAGCAGTATTCACCGGAAATTCATAAGGGCATTGCGGCAATGTATGCGGCCGATGAACGATTTAAGGCATACTATGACAGTGAAGTGGCTGGCTGCGCTGATTTGCTTGCCAATGCGGTTAAGGTAGTGTATAATAAAAGCAGTTAAATTTCTTCAGGGCAGGGTGAAAGTCCCTACCGGCGGTAAAGTCCGCGAGCCGTAAGGCATGATTCGGTGTGATTCCGAAACCGACAGTATAGTCTGGATGAGAGAAGAAAGTAAATGTCATGTTTATTTTTGTGTTAGGAAGCTCTGAATATGTTTATATTCAGGGCTTTTTTGTGTGGAAGGAGCAGGGTAAAATGGAAAAGTATTATGTGGGATTTGATGCGGGGACACAGAGCGTAAAAGTTGTCATTTGTAATGAGGCGATGGAATGCGTGGCTTCGGCCAGTAAACCGACGACGCTTTTTTATCCAAATCCGGGTTGGGTAGAAATGGATGTGGACGAGTATCTGCAGCTGACGAAGGCATGTATGAAAGAGTGTGCGGAGCAGATGAAGGCGAAGGGACTTGATGTGGAAGGTATACAGTCGATCATGGGGGACGGTATTATCTGCGGTATTGCCGGAGTGGACAGTGACGGCAATGCGATCACGCCATATATTAATTATCTGGATTCCCGGACAGCAAAGGATGTTCAGGCGATTAATGCGATGGATTTGGACATTTGGGGGAAAGAGACGGGAAATGCGGAAGCGAACTGTATGTTCCCGGCCATGTTCGCCCGGTGGTTTCTGGCAAACAATAAGGCATTTCAGGAAAAAGGCGCCAAGTTCATTCACAATGCTCCGTATATTCTGGCCCATTTGGCAGGTCTTTCTGCGGATGAAATGTTTGTTGACTGGGGAGCTATGTCAGGCTGGGGACTTGGATATAACGTGTATACAAAAGAGTGGTCCGGAGAACAGTTGGATATTTTGGATTTGGACATGAAATATATGCCTAAAATCGTAAAACCCTGGGATATCATCGGAAAATTGACAGATGAGGCGGCAGAAGAGACCGGATTTCCGGCGGGGGTTCCGATTTGTGCCGGGGCCGGAGATACGATGCAGTCTATGATCGGAAGCGGTATTCTGGAGGCAGGGCATGCGGTAGATGTGGCCGGAACCTGTTCCATGTTCTGTGTTTCAACGAACGGGATCGTGCCGGAGCTGAGCCGAAAGGGCAGCGGCTTGATTTTCAACAGCGGAACATTACCGGGAACTTATTTCTACTGGGGATTTATACGTACCGGAGGGTTGGCACTGCGCTGGTATAAGGATAATATTTGTAAAAAAGAAGAAGACGGCGATTATTACCAGGCTTTAAGCGCCGGGGCAAGGAATGTGCCGGTAGGTTCTAATGGTGTGTTGTTCCTGCCTTATCTGACTGGAGGTATGGGCGAGATCGCCAACGCTTGCGGCTGTTTTTTAAATATGACGATGGATACGGACCAGACGGTACTCTGGCGTGCTGTACTGGAGGCTATCGGCTATGATTATATGGAAATTACAGATATATACCGGGGCGCTGGAGTAGATTTAAGTCGTATTGCCATTACCGAAGGCGGCAGCAGGGATGATCTGTGGAACCAGATGAAATCGGATATGCTGGACAGTAAAGTCATTACCTTTAAAAATGCCGGAGGTGCAGTGATCATTAACTGTATGTTTGGAGCCTATGCAGTTGGAGACATACAGGAGATTAAAGAACGTCTGGAAGGTTATCTGGAAATTAAAAAGACCTATTATCCGGACAAAGAAAATACGGAAAAATATCGGAGATTGTATCAGGTTCAGAAACAGCTTGTAAAACAAAATATGGGGCCGGTATTTAATCTGTTGGAAAAAATCCGTGTGCAGAATCCACTATCGGAAAATTAGTTCCTGTGGTAAAATAGGAGTAGTACTGATAATTACGATGCAATTATGACGGAGGTATGGACATTATGAATCGTAAAAAAGAAATCTGTTCCTGTTATCACGTGACAAAAGGCGATATTGCAGATGCTGTGGCCGATGGCGCAACTTCTTTTAAAGATATAAAAAAGGAGACAAAGGCGGGAAAGGCCTGCGGCAAATGTAAGAAAAAAGTAAAAAAACTAACGAAAAAATTACTTGCGGACTAAAGAAAGGCAGACAAAAATGAGTGTAGATAAAAATAAAGTACTGGCGCAGCTGCAGCAGAGAGAAAACATTTATGTAATCTATTCTAAATGCACCCGGATGCCTTTTGTGATGTGCGATTCGGAAACTTATGACGATGAGATTTTTATTTTCTTTGATCAAAAAGATGGCGATGAAGAGGCAAAGCGTCTTGTAACTTCGGGAAATCCGGTTCAGATGGTGAAGATTGAGAAAAAAAGCTTTCTTCCATTTTATTCCGGACTGTATCCTTTAGGGGTTAATTGTCTGGTTGTAAATAAGGGGACCGACGCTGAAATTGCCATACAGTTGGAGGCATTGGTCCGCAGGCCGGAGAATCAGAAATTACCGGAGGGAACGGTTAGGATCGAGAACCGTGAGTTCCACTTGACAGCCCTGTATTTTATGCAGGAATTGCGCAGAAAGCCGCATAACGAATTGACAGAAATGCTGAAAGAACTTCAGGAAGAGCTGCTTACCCATTACAGTGAGGGAACATTTATCCTTGCGGTTCGTGAGGATAAAGGGATCGCTATTATGAAACAGAAAAACATTTTGCATCTGGCATTGTCTAAGACGCGCAAATATGTTAAAATAATAATTTGTAAAAGAAGCATTTAGGGAGTTAAAAACATGGAAGCAGCTAACAACGCAAAACATGTAGTAAGTATCAG
>CATZYB010000185.1 GCA_958426095.1 uncultured Lachnospiraceae bacterium | reverse complement strand
GGCAACTTCATTCATTTCCACCATAAATGTACTTTGACCACTTGCCAGATCATCCGATGCTCCCACACGGGTAAAAATCCGATCCGCTATACCGATATTGGCACTGGCGGCCGGGACGAAAGATCCCATCTGAGCCATCAGCACAATAAGCGCAGCCTGACGCATATATGTAGATTTTCCTGCCATATTCGGTCCGGTAATGATCGATACTCTGCAGTCATCATTATCCAGGAAGGTGTCATTCGGCACAAATGCATCATTCGGAATCATTTGTTCTACCACCGGATGTCTTCCATCCTTAATATCGATCAGCCCTTTTTCATTAATCTGAGGACGAACATAGTGGTTTCGTTCTGCCACATAAGCCAACGAAGCATAGACATCCATTTTGGCCAACGCTTTGGCCGTTTGCTGAATCCGTTTGACCTCACCACCGATCTGATCCCGGATCATGGCAAAAAGATCGTATTCTAATGAAAATAGTTTTTCCTCTGCTCCGAGGATCATATCTTCCAGTTCTTTCAATTCCGGAGTAATGTAACGTTCCGCATTAGCCATTGTCTGTTTCCGGCTCCACTCCTTCGGAACCAGGTCTTTATAAGAATTGGTAACTTCAAGATAATAACCAAATACTTTGTTGAATTTGATCCGAAGATTTTTAATGCCGGTCTTTTCACGCTCGGTCTGCTCCATCTGGGCCAGCCACTGCTTACCTTCCGTCTTGGCATTGCGATACTTATCTACAGTTTCATTATAACCTGTTTTAATAATGCCGCCTTCTTTGATAGAAATCGGAGGCTCATCTTCAATCGACGTTTCAATCAGTCTGGTAATATCTTCGAGTTCATCCAGACTGTCATAGATTTCCCTCAGATCGGCTGTTTTCATATTCCGAAGCAGATATTTGATTGGAGGGATCATGGAAAGAGAATTTTTAAAAGAAATCAAATCCCGCGGATTGGCAGACTTATAACTGATCTTACTCATCAGCCGTTCCAGATCATAAATGGCATTCAGATATTCGCGGATTTCATCCCGGGTAATAACGTCCACATTTAATTCTTCCAGACTTTCCAGACGCCGTTCGATCAAATCTTTCTGGACAAAGGGCTGTTCGATACATGTTCTTAAAAACCTGGCCCCCATGGCCGTTTTTGTTCTATCAAGGACCCAAAGAAGGGAACCCTTCTTCTGCTTTTCTCGAAGGGTTTCCAAAAGCTCCAGATTTCTTCGGGTCGCTGTATCTAAAATCATAAATCGTTCCGTATGATATGGCGTGATTTTAGTCATCTGGGGAAGAGCATTTTTCTGAGTTTCATATAAATATTGTAAAAGCATGCCCGCGGCAATAGTACCTGTCGGATAATCTGAAAGTCCAAGTCCTTCCAGAGAAGCCACATGGAAGTGTTCCTTTAATTTCTGAACACACAATGCCTCATCCGAATACCAGCTTTCTAAAGCCGACACAGATATATGCATTTTTTCCCCGATATCTTCCAGATCAATGCCGCACATTGGGAAATAATCATTATAAACAATCTCAGCCGGTGTATATTTCGTGATCTCATCCAGTACCCTTTTATCCGAGTCTACCTCGGTCATATAGTAATCTCCGGTCGAAATATCTGCGACACTGATGCCAAATCGTTCATCCATATAAAAAAGACACATAAGATAATTATTTTTTGTTTCATCAAGCGACTGCATGCTCAGGTTTGTACCCGGCGTGACAATGCGGATGACTTCTCGTTTCACGATGCCTTTGGCCGTTTTTGGATCTTCCATCTGTTCACAGATGGCCGCCTTATATCCCTTTTCAATCAGCTTTGTCAGATATCCATCTAAAGCATGATAAGGAATACCGCACATCGGAGCACGTTCCTCCTGTCCGCAGTCTTTTCCTGTCAGAGTGATTTCTAAGGCCTTGGATGCGATGATCGCATCGTCAAAAAACATTTCATAAAAATCGCCCAGACGATATAATAAAATGCAGTCTTTATACTGTTTTTTTGTTTCAACATACTGCTGCATCATAGGTGTTAATGGTGCCATTCTCATCCTCCGGTTTCTATATATAATAAGTAAAAGAAATTCTTATAACATCTTATCTTTTTCATAAAATAATGTCAACAAAATCCAGTCTCTTTCGATAAAATTCATCACTGAGACAAAACAATGCCATTTTATCCACTTAATTCCCCACTTTTTTTCAAAAAATGTTGATTTTTTATCAAAAAAAGACTATGATAACCATAGTTTTCCATTTTTCAGGCCACTTTCAACCCACCAGAATAATTTTTTGGAATCCGTTGGAGCGGAGAAAGGATATATCATGCTTTTACAATTGATCAAAGAAGAAGATATTGCTGAAGTTCTTGAAATTTATGCACCCTATGTTCAAAATACGGCCATTACATTTGAATGTGACGTGCCATCCCTTGAAAGTTTTTCTGACCGTGTACGCCATTACACTGAACAATATCCATGGATTGTCGCCAAAGATCATGGCAAGATTGTCGGCTATGCCTACGCTTCTCTTTATCGAAGCCGTGAAGCATATCAATGGTGTTGTGAACTTTCTGTCTATCTTCGTCCGGAAGCACAGGGCATGGACCTTGGCCGTACGCTCTACTCCGCATTAATGGATTTATTGACGCTCCAGGGCTACTATACGGTTTACGGTGTCATTACTTTGCCAAATGAAGCCAGTCTTGCCCTTCATAACCGACTTGGTTTCTCAATGGACGGCATCCAGAAAAACTGTGGTTTCAAGCTGGGAAGCTGGCATAATACAGCCATTATGTCAAAAGTTCTTCGGGATTTTGAACCTCCTGTTTCCGAACCAAAATCAATTCATGAACTTCCAAACAATATAATCAATGCGATTCTCAGCAAGGGACCGCTGCACTGAAAAAGGTGTAAAGACTTTGATCATTTAACAAAACTTTACACCCAGGTTTATCGTTTGATTATGCGGTTTCTTCAAGCCGTTCTTTTACTTTTTTCATGTCATTTTCAAGAATATTTACGCGGATCAAAAGCATTTCTTTTTCGTTTTCTGCTTTTAAGGCATCATCAAGCTTTCGATTTAAAATGGAATGGGCCTCGGCAATAATACGAATATTTTTATTCGTCACATTTTCCAGTGTGGATTCCAGGCCGGCCACATGTTTTTTACTATCCACGACATTTTCTTTGAGATTTGCGTAATCGCCTTCGAGATTTGAAACTTTCTTTTCAAGATTCGTGAATTTCGCTTCGAAGCCTGCAAATTTCTTTTCAAAGCCCGTGAACCTTTCTTCGAAGCCTGTAAATTTCTTTTCAAAGCCCGTGAACCTTTCTTCGAAGCCTGTAAATTTCTTTTCGAAGCCCGTGAATCTTTCTTCGAAGCCCGTAAATTTCTCTTCGAAGCCCATGAATTTCTCTTCGAAGCCTGTAAATTTCTTTTCAAAGTCCGTAAACTTTTCTTCGAAACCCATGAATTTCTCTTCGAAGCCTATGAATTTCTCTTCAAAATTCGTGAACTTTTCTTCAAGATTTATGACACGATTTTCAACATTATCAAGTTTATCTAATATACGGTCTAATTTTTCAGAATCGGTCATCTGTATCATCCTTTCGTATTGTATAATACCATATCAATTTTTAGGTGTAAAGCTTTACGAAATTATAGAAAAAAGGGAATGAATAGAAAACGGAATAATGACTATGTATAGAAACTACAATTCAGGTCTTGGATAAATTAAATATACACTTGAATATAAATCCGGTCAATTATAATTCATCGACAAAATGCGACAAATAGGGTGACGATAATTTTTTTATGACAACCATTTAATAATGCAAAACAAGAAAGCCGGCACCTGAATTTCAAGTACTGGCCTTCTTTGAAGTTGTATCAATTTTTAAAATCTAAATTATACATTAAACAGTAAATCACCATAGGTCGGGAATGGCCATACAGATTTATCTACGAGCATTTCCAGTGCATCCGCCGGTTCACGAAGTTCTGACATTGTCGTAAATACTTCATCACGGTAAGCGATGGCCTGTGCTTTTGGATCTTCAATAGCTGCAGCCTTATCTGTCACTGCTTCCAATTTTTCCAGAGCCGCATTCATAGCTACCAGATTTTTGGAAATTTCAGCAAGGGACTCTTCCTGAACGGATGCATCCGCGCCAACTGCTTTGACAGCAGCTACAGACTGGGCAACCGTTGTTGTATATTTAATAACTGCAGGAATAATTTCTTTTTTTGCCATATCGATCATCGTTCTTGCCTCGATATTAATAGCCTTTGCATAAGACTCATAACCTACTTCCTGACGGGAAGTCAATTCCACACGTGTC
>CATZYB010000184.1 GCA_958426095.1 uncultured Lachnospiraceae bacterium | reverse complement strand
CGGAAAAATAAATACCATAAATAATACCCCTAACAAAACCGCCAGAACAAATATTTTTTTCATATGTAACCCTCCTCATAAGCGAAAATCTACATTTTTTGTTACAATCTATAAAATGTTGAATGAACATTTGTTTGTATAAATGCATTATATTGAACGTTTGTTCTTTTGTCAATAGGGTTTTTAGAAAAATTCAAACATTTGTTCGCTGATTGTTTGCAATGTTCGGTAAAATATGTTATCATAATATCAGAAAAAATAGAAAAGGAGGCTTATCTATGGCCGGTGAATTAACCGATAAACAAAAACAAATTCTTGAATATATAAAGTCTGAAATCTTGTCAAAGGGGTATCCGCCTTCTGTGCGTGAGATCTGTACGGCAGTTCACTTAAAATCTACTTCTTCCGTACACGCCCATCTCTCATCCCTTGAAGAAAAGGGATATATTCGCAGAGACCCTACAAAGCCGCGGACGATCGAGGTTATCGATGATGAGTTTGCGTTGACCCGCCGTGAGATGACGAATGTTCCGATCATCGGCACGATTACCGCGGGAGAACCTATTTTGGCTCAGGAAAATATCGAGGACTACTTTCCGATTCCCGTGGAATATCTTCCAAACGCTGTCGTATTCATGCTGAAGGTTCGTGGAGACAGTATGATCAACGCAGGTATCTATAGTGGGGATACAGTGATCGTTGAGCAGCGCTCAACGGCAAAAAACGGCGATATGGTTGTGGCTATGATCGGGGATTCAGCTACGGTCAAAACCTTTTATAAAGAAAATGGTCATTATCGTCTTCAGCCTGAAAACGACACGATGGATCCGATCATCTGTGATCATGTTGAAATTTTAGGAAAAGTTATTGGATTAGTACGTATGGATATGTAGATATAAAAAATGTTCTTCTTAAGAGCCTTAAACGCTTTATAGAAGAACATTTTTTATAACTGTGCAAAGACATGGCCATATTGGCCTGCCTGCGATATTTTTTTGGATAGAAATTATTCAGCTTTACTATCGACATTTTTGAACTCACTGATGTCGATACTTTTTCCGTCTCTCCAGATTCTTTCAAGATCATAGAATAAACGATCTTCTTCAGAAAAAATGTGGATAATAATGTCATTATAATCCATCAAAATCCATGTGGCTGTGCCATAACCTTCGAGCTGTCTCGGTTCATATCCGGCGCGGCCAAGAACTTCCTCCACATTGTCTGCCATTGTCTGCACCTGGTTGCGGTTGCTTCCGCTGGCAATAATAAAATAATCGGCGATAATGGACACATCCTGTATATCGATTACCCGAATATCGTTTCCTTTTTTGTCTTCAAGCGCCTTGATGGCCAGACGGGTCATTTCTCTTGAATTATTCATTCTGAACTCCTTAATATTTTTTTATAAAAATCTCTTGTCATAATTGTATGGCGATCAATCTCTTTTCCGGTCTTCTCCAGATAGTCCAGTGTCTGTTCCAATATTAAAAGAACCGTTTCATCTAGGTTTTCAAAAGCCAAACGGCGTAACTCGGCAAGATTATCGGCCTTTTTGCGATTTGGTTCAATATAATCTGCTACAAACACAATTTTTTCAAGCAGGCTCATATCCGGACGGCCAGTGGTATGGTAACGAATAGCATTTAAAATGGATTCATCCTCAATACCAAATTTATCCCTGGCCAGACAGGCGCCTGCTTTCCCGTGAAGCAGAAACGGCTGATGAAATTCCATTTTTGAAATTTTTTCACCATGTTCTCTGCATATTTTGATCAGTTTCTTTTCCGGAAGCTGTTTTGCACAGTCGTGGAGAAGTCCTGCCAATTCGGCTTTCTCCAAATCTTCTTCATATTTCATAGCAAGACAGACGGATGTATATTCCACACCCAGTGTATGGATGTATCGGCTGCCCTTTAATTTTTTACGCAGTTTATTCTGGATATCTTCAATTGTGTATGTCATCCTGTAGTCCATCTCCCTGATATAAATTGTGCTGAAGAATATAATTCCGCACCGGTTCCGTCACAAAAAAACGTATGGTTTCATGATTGGCCGCCCGTTTTCGGATAAAATTTGAAGACAGATCAATGCCGGGCATACTCATCAATCGAATCTGTGCATGGTATTTTTCTGTCAGATATTGAATCTGTTTTTCCATTTCTCTGCGGGAGTGGTGATCCCGTACAGCAACCAGAAGTATCGCCTGTGACATTACCTTTTCCGGTGCATACCATGTCTCAAGTTGAAACAGGGAATCCGCACCCATGATAAAATAAAATTCTACATCCGGATATTTTTCACGGAGAAGCCTCAGGGTTTCTGCCGTATAACTTTTTTCGGAGCGCTGCGCCTCGAAATCATACTTGATAAAGTAGGGAATTTGCTCAATAGCCAGTTCAGTCATCCGGCTTCTGTGGTCGTAATCAAGTATTGGTTGTCCGGCTTTGTGGGGCGGATCTGCCGAAGGAATAAACCAGACTTCATCTAATTTACAGAAATCATAGGCATTTTCAGCCAGCATTAAATGGCCGAGATGGATCGGGTTGAACGTACCGCCCATAATTCCAACTTTTTTCACCTTAGCTCCTCCTAGCGTTCTGGAAGAACGATTTTCTTTTTCTTATCTTTTCCCTCTCTGTACAGAACGATTTTCTTTCCAATAACCTGTACAACTTCTGAATGCGTACGTTCACTGAGATATTCGGCAATTGCTCTTGGATCGTCCAGGCAATTCTGCAGTACGGAAATTTTAATCAATTCCCTGGCGGCCAGCGCCTCATCGACAGCTTTTGTCAATTCCGGCGTCAGGCTGGATTTGCCGATCTGAAAAATCGGAGTTATATTCATGGCAAGTCCTTTTAAATAGGCTCTTTGCTTACTGTTTTTTATCAAAACCGCATCCTCCTGTTATTTATAATATTCAAATTCGTGATAGTAAACTTTCACTGTGTCGCCATCTTGAATGCCAAGAGCTTCCAATTCATCCAAAATCCCATTTTCTTTCATAAATTTCTGGAAGAAATCAAATCCTTTTTCAGATTCCAGATTTGTATATCCAAGCATTCTTTCGATTCTAGGACCTTCCACATGATATACGTCCTCTTCCTCTTCAGATTTAAACACAGAAAACGGAAGATTTTCTTCCATCTGTTCTGGAAAATATTCCCGCTCAAAAGTAATCTTTTCTTCACCGACTTCTTTTAAAAGATTATTGACATAATAGAGCAATTCACGAACGCCTTTGCCGCTGACGGCGGAAATTGGAAACACTTTCATACCTTCCGGCTCAAATTCTTCTCTTAAAAGCTGAATGGCATCGTCGTTTTCACCTTCATATAAGGCGTCAATTTTGTTAGCGGCAATAACCTGAGGCCGTCCTGCCAGCGCTTCATTATATGCAGACAATTCTTTTTGAATCATGCGAATATCATTGATCGGATCGCGGCCTTCAACGCCGGCGGCATCAACAATATGGATGATCACCCGGGTACGTTCGATATGCCGAAGAAATTCATGGCCGAGGCCGACGCCTTCGGAGGCTCCCTCTATAATTCCCGGAATATCTGCAATAACAAAACCATCGCTGCCATCCAGGTCTACGACGCCAAGATTTGGACTTAGAGTCGTAAAATGATAATTGGCAATTTTAGGTTTGGCATTCGTCACTCTCGCCAGAAAGGTGGATTTTCCCACGTTCGGAAAACCAACCAGCCCGACATCCGCAATAACTTTTAATTCCAGAATTAAATTTAATTCCTGGGCCTTTTGTCCGGGCTGGGCATATTTCGGAGCCTGCATCGTCGCTGTGGCGTAATGCTGATTGCCTTTGCCGCCCCGGCCGCCTTTTAAAAGAACCAGGCGATCTGTTTCACCGGACATATCTGCGATTACAAGTCCGGACGCTTCCTCTTTGATGATCGTTCCTTCCGGCACTTTAATAATGATATCTTCACCATCAGAACCGTGGCATCGGTTCTTACCGCCAGGTTCTCCGTCACCTGCTTTATATTTACGGACATGACGGAAATCTGTCAGCGTATTCAGGCCTTTATCGACGACAAAGACCACATCGCCGCCCTTGCCGCCGTCGCCGCCATTCGGTCCGCCGGCCGGAACAAAAAGTTCTCTTCGAAAACTGACATGACCATCGCCGCCTTTGCCGGAGCGAACATATATTTTAGCTTTATCTACAAACATTTATTATCCATCCTCGTATTATAAAGTAGTAGTATTTATAGACCCTCTCCAAGGTCTGTATGCTATACTGTTTGGAGATACTTTGGATTGTTAGCACCATCCTACCACTTGATGGTTTTAGAAAGGATACAACCACAGTCTCTTTGTATAGTTGTTAATCAGTTAGATACCGCATGACGGTTTATTTAGAACGAGGTTACAATCAC
>CATZYB010000183.1 GCA_958426095.1 uncultured Lachnospiraceae bacterium | reverse complement strand
CAAAACATTCCGCTGGATATTGTCTATGAAGATGAGGACGTGCTTCTGGTCAATAAACCCAAAGATATGGTCGTTCATCCAAGCGCAGGTCATCCTGATGGAACATTGGTAAATGCCTTGTTATATCATTGCAGGGATTCCTTATCATCTATTAACGGCGTTATGCGTCCGGGTATCGTTCACCGGATCGATAAAGATACCACAGGGCTCTTAATTGTATGCAAAAATGATAAAGCCCATAATTGCATTGCAGAACAATTAAAGGTTCACAGTATTACGCGCCGTTACCAGGCCATTGTATGGAATAATCTGACAGAGGATAAAGGCCAGATCGATGCGCCCATTGGACGTCATCCGGTTGACCGGAAAAAGATGGCTGTCAACTATAAAAACGGAAAACCTGCAGTGACTCATTATAAAGTTCTTGAACGTTTTGGAAAATACACTTATATAGAATGTGAACTTGAAACGGGACGCACCCATCAGATTCGTGTGCATATGGCATCCATCGGTCATCCGTTGATGGGCGATCCGGTTTATGGTCCGGACAGACAGCCCTTTAAGACCCAGGGTCAGGTGCTTCATGCCAAAGTTTTTGGGTTTATGCATCCGACTACCGGGAAATATATGGAATTTGAAGTTCCGTTACCACAATATTTTCAGGATATTCTTGAAAAGCTGAGAAATGCAAAAAACGTGTGCTGAGAGCAAAAGCGGATGATATTAAAAGACTGTTCGTATAAAAGAGCAGTCTTTTCTTCCTATATCAATCTATTCGCTAAACACAGCTTTTCCGAAAAGATATTGCAAAAAAGACCAGAATATGTTATTCTATGAACAATCTGACCATGGCCGCATATGTGACAGGCCAAACCAATCTTTTAGAAAGGTTTTTATGAATTATGAAATTACAACAGCTTTTAAGTTTTACCCGCAAGGCGGTGGACACCTATCAGATGATTCAGCCCGGCGATAAGATTGCCATCGGTATTTCCGGCGGTAAAGACAGCCTGACTTTATTATACGCACTTCACGGTTTAAAACGCTTTTATCCGAATCCTTTTGAAATTGAAGCCATCACGGTAGATTTGGGGTTTGAAGGTTTTGAAACGACCAGGATCGCCGAATTATGTGCATCGTTGGATGTTCCATATACCGTCGTTAAAACAGATATTGGACAAATTATTTTTGATGAACGAAAAGAAAAAAATCCATGCTCCCTTTGTGCAAAAATGCGAAAAGGCTCTTTAAATGACGTTGCAAAGGCTCATGGCTGCAACAAGATCGCCTATGGTCATCACCGGGACGATCTTGTCGAAACGATGCTGATGTCATTAATGTATGAAGGACGTTTTTATTGTTATTCGCCGGTGACTTATCTGGACCGTATGGAACTGACGGTTATCCGTCCTCTGCTGTTTGTTTATGAGGCGGACGTTATCGGGTTTAAAAATAAATATGATCTGCCAGTGAGCAAAAATCCGTGTCCGGCTGACGGAAACACCAAACGGGAATATGTAAAAAATCTGCTTCGGCAGCTGAATCTGGAAAATCCCGGTGTCATGGATAAAATGTTTGGGGCCATTATTAACGGAAATATTTCCTCCTGGCCTAAAATCAAGGTATGATCGGGAGGAATCTGAATGAAGGAATATACTTATCAGGAACAAAATAATATTGAAAATCAAAAGAAGCTTCGGGAAGTCCTTTCCGAATTGCCATCGTTTACTCTCTCCTTTTTCCGGGGAATCGAACCTCGTACATCCTCCCGGACCCGATTAGGCTACGGCTATGATCTTCGGATATTTTTTGAATTTTTACAGCAATATAATCCGGCTGTCGGTAAAATGAAGCTCAGGGATATTCCTATGGATATTTTAGACCAGATTAAAGCGCTGGATATCGAAGAATACCTGGAATATCTGAAGCTTTATGAAAAAGACGGAAAGACTTATACGAATACAGAACGGGGAATCGCCAGAAAATTAGCTTCTCTCAAGACATTTTATAATTACTATTTCAAAAAAGAACTCATCGTTACCAATCCGGCCGCCCTTGTATCCGCGCCAAAGCTTCACGATAAGACCATCATCCGTCTGGATATTGACGAGGTGGCCAGACTTCTCGATAATGTGGAATCCGGTGAACAATTAACCGGAAAACAATTG
Source organism: uncultured Lachnospiraceae bacterium (assembly GCA_958426095.1). GTDB lineage: Bacteria > Bacillota > Clostridia > Lachnospirales > Lachnospiraceae > Frisingicoccus. Next base: position 2,260 of record CATZYB010000183.1, on the reverse strand, counting down.
GCTTATCATGAAAAAACAAAGGTTCGGGACCTGGCGCTGCTCACACTATTTTTAGGTACAGGAATCCGTGTATCCGAATGCGTTGGCTTAAACATTGATGATATTGATTTAAAAAATAATGGCATTAAGATCATCCGAAAAGGCGGAAACGAGGTTATCGTCTATTTTGGTGATGAAGTTTTGGAAGCCCTGCTCCCCTATCTGGAAGAAAGAAAACAGATTGAGGCTCTGCCCGGACATACAAACGCCCTGTTTCTTTCGATGCAAAGGAAGCGTATGTCTGTTCGCTCCGTGGAAAATCTGGTAAAAAAATACGCAAAAACCGTGACCACCATGAAAAACATTACGCCTCATAAGTTAAGAAGTACCTATGGTACGAATCTTTACAATGAAACCGGGGATATTTATCTGGTGGCGGATGTTCTCGGTCATAAAGACGTAAATACAACGAAAAAGCACTATGCTTCGCTGGAAGACAGTCGGCGGCGAATGGCTGCCAGGGCCGTCACGCTGAGAGAAAAGCAATGAATCCGCCGTTCAGATCATCGCTCCTTTAAATTCTTTTGGGCCGGTCCGGCAAGCAAGCGTCCTTCCGAATCAAAACGTGAACCGTGACATGGACATTCATAGGTTTTCTCCTCCGGATTCCATGTCAGCGGACATCCCATATGGGGACATATCTCCTGAACATGAGATATGTCCCCTGATTTGTTTACCCATCGGTTTGGAATCAGATATCTGCTGAAATCCATCAGTATATGAAGGCTGTTTTTTAAATAACCGCCCATGGCTGACGGACTTACTTCTCTTCTTGGGTAAAAGATATCCCGCTGTATCTCGGCTTGACCGCAGATTAAATCGGTCAGAATCTTTGCGCTGATCATAGAACTTGTCATTCCCCATTTACCAAAGCCGGTGGCAACATACCAATTCGGTGTTTTCCTTGAAAAACGGCCAATATAGGGGATATGGTCCGCTGTGATACAATCCTGTGCCGACCAATGGGCCGTTGTATAACAATTTGGCCAGAACGTACCGGCGATTTGTGCATGCAGTTTATAAGGACTGTCAGCCAGTCTGGCGCCAGTCCGATGGTTTCCTCCGCTGATCAGGAGAGTTTCTCCGTCGCTCCGAAAAGAAAGTCCATCTTTATCAATTCCATAATAATAATTTTCAAATATCGGAGCGTTTTTGAGCGCAAGAACATAGCTCCGCTCCTGATACATTTTCATAAAATAATAGCCAGGAATATTTATAAACGGAAAATGGCAGGCAAATACGATATGTTTTGCCCACACCCGGCCAGATTCAGTCTCCGCTTTGCGTCCCGTTACCTTAAGTACTTTTGAATTTTCATAAATATTTAATGTTTCGGAAAGGGCTTTAAGAAATTTCAAAGGGTGAAATGCCGCCTGATTCGGAAACTTTAAAGCCATGAGTATGTCCATAGGCAGTTCGGTCTTTCTGGTCAGTTCAGCGGCGATACCGCCCATTCGGGCCGCTTCCGCTTCATTTTCCAATAATTCTGTTGATTTTGTTGTATAAAGATATGAGGCGCATCGATGAAAATCACATGGAATGTGTTCCGCCTGAATGATTTTTTCATAAGCAGTAATCGCTTCTTCGTTGGCATTGGCATACTGCCACACTCCGGCTCTTCCGAAATTCCGGTATAAGCTGCTGTAAATCATGCCATGCTGGGATGTGATTTTTGCAGTTGTTCCCTTTGTTTGCCCGCGGCCAATTCGGTCTGCTTCCAGAATTACCGTATTTAAGCCTGATTTTTGCAGCATGTATCCTGTCAATATACCGGCCAGGCCGGCGCCGATAATACATACATCTGTTTTTATGTTATCTTCAAGTTTGTTTCTTTCAGGAATAAAGACATCCTTTTCCCATATCGATTCGGACATATACAAGCCTCCCCATGCCAGTATATGCAAAATCATCAAAAGCTATTCCTCAACACTTTCGGAATCTCCCACAGATTGAATAACAAATATTTATAGATCAGATATCGGTTCATCGGCATAATATGGGAGAATCAATAACTGTCCCTGTTTAATGCAGGTATGTTCCAGATGATTGCTCTCCATGACTTCTTTAATATAACAATTTACAGAATCATATTCCGGTGTCATATAACGTTCAGCAATGCCCCATAATGTATCATCTTTTTCAACGACATAACTTGTAAAATACTTTCTTTCGTTCATCCGACTGGAATCGTCGGCCTGCACTTCGGCAGCATTCCCCGGAA
>CATZYB010000182.1 GCA_958426095.1 uncultured Lachnospiraceae bacterium | reverse complement strand
AAAATATTTTCAGAAAATACAACAAGTTGGCTTGAAAGAATAGGCAGATGTGATATAATTAAAACATAATTACACAGTAAGGAGTGATATCTATGCGTATTACGATTAGCGGGAAAAATATCGATGTGACTCAGGGACTTAAAGATACGATTTATGAGAAATTAGGTAAATTGGATAAATACTTTACTCCGGAAACCGAAGCGATCGTGACTCTCAGTGTAGAAAAGAATCGTCAGAAAATCGAAGTTACTGTGCCGATCAAAGGCAGTGTGATCCGGGCCGAGCAGGTCAGTGACGACATGTATGTCTCTATCGACCTGGTACAGGAAATTATTGAACGTCAGATGCGTAAGCATAAAACCCGCCTTGTAAATAGAAACCGCGGCGGCGGTAATTTCCAGCAGGCATTTATTGAAATGGAAGCGGAAGAGCCAGAAGAAATTCGGATCGTACGTTCTAAGAAATTTGCCATGAAACCGATGGACCCGGAAGAGGCCTGTATTCAGATGGAACTTTCCGGACATAATTTCTTTGTATTCCGGAATGCGGAAACGGATGATGTGAATGTGGTTTATAAACGTAAAGGAAACACTTATGGTTTGATCGAACCGGAATATTAAAAAAGCTTAAAAAGGGGGCTGCGGATGCAGCCCTTTTTAGTTGCGTGCAAAGGGCTGGTTTTAAAGGCTGTTCGTCCAGGGTGGACCGCTGTCCGCCATATGAGAGATTTTTTCGTTGGCAAACCAATATTTCTGTGATACAATAATTAGTACGTGTTTTATAGAAGATACTGAAAATGAAATAGAAAGATTAGTAGGAGTGATAAGATGGGCTTGTTTTCAAAGATTATGGGAACTCACAGCCAGAGAGAGTTGAAGCGGATCTATCCCCTGGTAGATAAGATCGAGGCTCTTGGCCCGGTCGTGGAAAAGCTTTCTGATGAAGAGCTGAGAAATAAGACCGCTGTCTTTAAAGAGCGTCTGGAACGCGGAGAGACATTGGATGATCTGCTTGTAGAGGCTTTTGCGGTCGTCCGTGAGGCGGCATACAGGGTGCTGGGAATGCGTCATTACCGGGTACAGCTGATCGGTGGTATTATTCTTCATCAGGGACGTATTTCTGAGATGAAAACTGGCGAAGGCAAAACCCTTGTTTCCACACTTCCGGCCTATTTGAATGCATTGGACGGAAAAGGCGTTCATATCGTTACGGTCAATGATTATCTGGCAAAACGAGATGCCGAGTGGATGGGGAAGGTTCATGAGTTTCTTGGGCTGACTGTCGGTGTTGTTTTAAACAGCATGACGCCGGAAGAGAGAAAGGCAGCATATGCCTGCGATATTACCTATGCAACAAATAATGAGCTGGGATTTGATTACCTGAGAGATAATATGGTTGTCTATAAAGAAAAACTGGTTCAGCGAGGCCTTCATTATGCCATCATCGATGAGGTCGATTCGGTTTTGATCGATGAGGCAAGAACACCGTTGATCATTTCCGGACAGAGCGGTAAGTCGACAGAACTTTACCGGGCCTGCGATATTCTTGCTCGGCAGATGGAACGGGGCGAAGCCAGCGGTGAGATGACAAAGATGACGGCCATTATGGGAGAAGAGATCATCGAAACCGGCGATTATATTGTCAATGAAAAAGAAAAGAATGTGTCTCTTACAGAGGACGGCGTAAAGAAGGTAGAGCAGTTCTTCCATATCGACAACCTGGCCGATGAGGAGAATCTGGAAATCCAGCATAATATTATTCTGGCCCTTCGTGCGCATAATTTGATGCACAGAGATCATGATTATGTCGTAAAGGATGATCAGGTATTGATCGTCGATGAATTTACCGGACGTATCATGCCGGGGCGCCGTTATTCTGACGGACTTCATCAGGCCATCGAAGCGAAAGAGGGCGTGAAGGTAAAACGGGAAAGCAAGACGCTGGCAACCATTACTTTCCAGAACTTCTTTAATAAATATGAGAAAAAGGCGGGTATGACGGGTACGGCTCTTACCGAAGAACAGGAATTCCGGGATATTTATGGGATGGACGTTATTGAGATCCCGACAAATGAACCGGTGCGCCGTATCGATCATGAGGACCTGGTTTATAAAACAAAACGGGAAAAAGTCAATGCGGTAACAGATACGATTGTCGAAGCGCATGAAAAAGGACAGCCGGTATTGGTTGGTACGATTACGATTGAATCCTCGGAAATTTTCAGTGATGCTCTGAAAAAACGGGGTATTCCGCACAAAGTATTAAATGCCAAGTTCCATGAACTGGAAGCGGAGATTGTTGCCCAGGCCGGACAGGCCGGAGCTGTCACCATCGCTACCAATATGGCCGGACGTGGTACGGATATTAAACTGGGCGAGGGCGTTGCCGAACTGGGCGGTCTGATGATCATCGGTACAGAACGTCATGAATCCCGGCGTATTGATAATCAGCTGCGCGGCCGTTCCGGACGTCAGGGGGACCCGGGGGAATCCAGATTTTATATTTCCCTGGAAGATGATCTGATGCGTCTGTTCGGGTCGGAAAGACTGATGGGTGTTTTCAATTCCCTTGGTTTTCCGGAGGGCGAGGCGATCCAGCATAAGATGCTTTCCGGCACCGTAGAAAAGGCACAGATGAAAATCGAGTCGAATAACTATGGTATTCGTAAAAATGTCCTGGAATATGACCAGGTAATGAATGAGCAGCGTGAAATTATCTATGCGGAGCGTTTGCGGGTTCTTGATGGAGATAATATGCGCGATGTGATCTTCAAGATGATCCGGGACGTTGTTAAGAATCATGTGCACATGCACATTCCGGCCGAAAACCAGGTGGAGGAAAAAGATCTGGAAAAACTGGAACAGAAAATCGCTGCAGCCGATTTGGATATGGAAAGTCTGGCTCAGGGGCTGATCCAGGTCATTCCGTATACAAATGTGTCATGGAAACCGGAGGACCATGCCGGTGAGAATGCAGAGCAGCTTATTCGGGAGCTTCAGGAAAAAGCTATTGAAATTTATGAGGCGAAGGAAAAAGATTTTCCGGAGGAAGAGCATATCCGTGAACTGGAACGGGTTGTCCTTTTGAAGATGATCGACCGTCGGTGGATGGATCATATTGACAATATGGAACAGCTCCGCCAGAGTATCGGACTCCAGGCCTACGGTCAGAGAGATCCGCTGGTGGAATACCGTTTTGCAGGTTATGATATGTTTGATGAAATGACTCAGGGAATTTCTGAAGATACGGTTCAGGCGCTCATGCATATTCGTATTCAGCAGACCGTTGAGCGGGAAGAAGTTGCCAAAGTTACCGGAACAAATAAAGATGATTCCGCAGTTAAGCAGCCGACACGCCGAAAAGAAGGCAAGGTATATCCAAATGATCCATGCCCGTGCGGCAGCGGCAAAAAATATAAACAGTGCTGCGGACGCAAAAAATAAGAAGGAAGGTGAAGCAATGGTTGAATTAGACCAGTTCAAAGTAACATTGACCAGTTACGAAACACCATTAGCGGAAGTGAGGGATTCACTTTGACCTGGCTTACAAAAAGTCCAGAATCGGTGAATTAGAAAATATTATGGAGGAACCCGGATTTTGGGATGATCCGGATAATTCCCAAAAAGCGATGAAAGAGCTGAAACATCTGAAGGATGCGGTACAAAAGTATGAAGCTTTGGAGACTGCGTATGAGGATGTGGAAACTTTAATTGAAATGGGTTATGAGGAAAATGACGAGAGTCTGATTCCGGAAATTGAGGAAGCGCTGGATCTTTTTATTGAAGAATTGGAAGAACTGCGTATATCCACATTATTGAGTGATGAATATGATGACAATAATGCAATTTTAACATTGCATGCAGGGGCTGGCGGTACGGAGGCCTGCGATTGGGCCGGAATGCTGTATCGTATGTACAGCCGCTGGGCGGAAAAACATGGATTTTCCACGGAAGTTCTGGATTTTCTGGACGGTGATGAAGCCGGTATTAAAGCAATTACCATGCAGATTAATGGAGATAATGCTTATGGTTATCTGAAAGCGGAAAAAGGTATTCACCGACTGGTGCGTATATCTCCGTTTAATGCGGCGGGAAAACGGCAGACATCCTTTGCGTCCTGCGATGTTATTCCGGATATCGAGGAAGATGTGGATGTGGAAATCAATGATAAAGATTTGCGTATCGATACCTACCGTTCTAGCGGCGCTGGCGGTCAGCATATCAACAAGACCTCTTCGGCAATCCGTATTACCCATTTGCCGACGGGGATTGTGGTTCAGTGTCAGAATGAGCGCTCCCAGCATATGAATAAAGATAAGGCCATGCAGATGCTGAAGGCTAAATTGTATCTTTTGAAGCAGCAGGAAAATGAAGAAAAAGCTTCGGATATCCGCGGTGAAGTAAAAGAAATCGGCTGGGGCAATCAGATCCGTTCCTATGTCATGCAGCCGTATAAACTGGTAAAGGACCATCGGA
>CATZYB010000181.1 GCA_958426095.1 uncultured Lachnospiraceae bacterium | reverse complement strand
TTCTTCATCACAATCAAAGATACACTCTCTTCCCCTCTGTCTGATTTCCAGATATTAATCCCCGGCAATCAGGCTGTATTTGGCCGTCATTTCGCCTTCATCTTCCCGCTTCATGCGAAAACACTGACCCGACAGGCAAATCTGCTCAAGACTAAAATTATCGATTTGTTTTCGAACCATCGGATGTATCACTCTCCAATCCTTTTCAGCCATCCCGCCACACAAACCTGAACTAAAGATGCGGCCGCCGCTATATAAAATACATATTGAGGTCCCCAGATCTGCCAGATAATCCCGAGAACGCCGGATAAAACCACAGCAATCACATGGTCAACACTGAGCCCAAAGGACAGATTTTCCATAACATCCGACGGGTCGTCCGCCAGCTGCTTCATTAAAAATGTATGTACCGTACTGAAATGATCGGTAATATTAATTAACACATAGACAAGATAGGCCGCAAACAAAGGAGCGCCAACCGTTTCGAAGGTTCCGCCTGAGATGCTGCCGGCCACCCAGCCTGAAAACACAAAAATCGCCGCAATGCCGCAGCCTTCCAGCACAAGCGCCTTTTTCACTCCATATTTATCCAAAAATCTTCCAATCAGCGGTGCAAAAAGACTTCCGGCAAAATGGGCGGCAATACCGAGCAGCGCCAATGTGTCCGCGCCCTTTGCCAGCAGCTCAATAATGATCCATGGACCAAACACAATCCGCACCCGTTTCTGACAGCCATAGACGGCCGTCACCACGTAATAGGGCAGATACTTTATCTTAAATGAATGTTTTTCTTTCTTTTCCAAGGTTTGTTTATGACGCTGCGGCACATTCAGTTCCGGACATTCCCTTTTCAATTTCCAGATAAATCCTGCACCCACGGCCGTAATGGCCAGCGCCAGGCAAAATGAAGGAATCACGCCTTCCCCAAACCAGAAAAGACCGACACGAAAACCGATAAACACGGCCAGCGACGTCATCATCGATGCGAAAAGCATACGTCCTTTCAGCTTTCCCAGAAAGGTTCCTGTTTTTCCTTCCTGAGACAAATCAATGGCAATGCTGTCCCGCAGCGGCATCATCATATGTTCGCCGAGAGAACAGATAAATAAAAAGACCATCATCATGCCGTAAGACGGTGAAAGCAATCCCAAAACAAGCAGACCAAGGCAGGACAATCCATAGGCAATAAACGCCATGGAAACATTTCCCATACTGCCAAGAAGTGATATGACAACAACGCATAAGACGCCCGGCATTTCCCGGGGAATCTCCAAAAAACCCCTCTGCACCGAATCAACCTGATATACTTCTTTAAAGTAATTTGAAAAGACCGAAGAGCTTAACCCCTGGGCCACCGTCAGCAAAATAATCGCTGTTAAAAACAACCGTTTTGCTTTCTCTTTCGTCATAACATGTTCCCTCTTTTCATTAGAATCAATAAAATTTCAAATGGAATTCTGTACCATTTCCCAGCTCGCTTTTTACTTCAATCGTCCCGTTTTGCTGCATTACGATCTGACGAGCCAGGGCAAGTCCAATGCCTACGCTGTTTTCCGACGCATTTTTTCCTTTATAAAAACGCTCAAAAATATGGCCTCTTTCTTCCTTTTCTATGCCTTCGCCATTGTCGCGAATATAAAGATTCGTTGAAAAATTATTCTGCTCACCGGTAATTACGACCTGCCCGCCCTCCGGCGTATGTTCCAGACAATTTTTTATAATATTGGAAATGGCTTCCACCGTCCAATGCTCATCGCAGATCAAATGAATATTTGAATCCACATCGACATGAAGCTCCACATTCCTGACATCCGCCATCAGCTCTAAAGGCGCTATAGCCTTTTCAACCAGACTGACAAGCGGGATATGTTCCTTTTTCAATTTCAGCATGTCCGCTTCCAACTGGGACAAGGTCAGAAGATTTCGCACAAGCCATGTCATACGGCTGACCTGCTGATCGATCCTTCCGGCAAACTCAAGCCTTTTTTCCTCCTCCAAATCCGGCGTTTTCAGCAAATCCGTCATAATGGTAATTGAAGTCAGCGGCGTTTTTATCTGATGGGAAATGTCGGATAACATTCTCGAAAGATACTCTTTCTCCTTCACCGCCTGATTGGATTTTTCACCAAGAAGCATGACCAGCTTATAAATCTCACTCTGTAAAACACCCAGCTGGCCCTCGCTGTAGCTTTTCCATTCCGGCAGCCCGGCTCCGTCCTGAATCCGCATCAGATACATCACTAATTCTTCCAGCTGTTTTTCCCGTTTTCTCCGGTACAAAACAAAAATAACAATCATCAGAAGAAGGGCCCCGCCAAGCAGGGCCGGAAAAATTATTGCCGTCATATGTTGAACCCTCCCCTATTTTTCCATTCGATATCCAATACCCCTCACCGTTTTAATAAGCTGACCTTCCGGACGGTCTCCCAGTTTTTTACGAAGCCGTTTAATATAAACGCTGAGGGTATTATCGTTGACATAATCACCCACCGCATCCCAAATATCATTTAAAATCTGCTGGCGGGTCAGTGTCTGTCCCCGATGATTCAGAAAAATAAGCAAAAGTTTATACTCCATCGCCGTAAGAATGATTTCTTCATTTCCACAGTAAACCTTTCCGGTCTGCAGATTAACCTGATTGGCTCCAACGGAAATAAGACCCGTCTCTGCCCGTCCGTTCTGCTCCGTACGGCGCAGGATGGCTTTCATCCGCGCCATCAGTTCCCGGATGCGGAACGGTTTCGTAATATAATCATCCGCTCCCTGTTCCAGAGCCATCACCGTATGAACCTCATCGTCGCAGGCCGTGAGAAACAGAATCGGCGCCTGACTGTTTTTCCGAATTTCCCGGCAGACAGCATAACCATCTCCGTCAGGCAGCATCACATCCAGGAGACAAAAATCCCAGACACAGCCGGAGCGGATCAATTCCAATGCCGCCGTGGCTGTGGCCGCTGTCACCACCTCGTAACCCTCCTGACGCAATGAATACTGTAAACCTTCTGAAATTATAGCATCATCTTCGACGAGTAAAACCTTCATAAATTTATCCTCTTTCCTCCCGGATATCCTCTAATATATTTCCTTCGCCCATCCGCGTAAAGCAGCTCTGTGTCAAAACCACAATAATGATCGCTGTGATCACAGCCGCCGCCAGGTAAATCGGCCACGGAAACACAATCCGTACATAACCAAAAGCATTGACCAAGAACTCCCGGATCAATAATATCAGCGGCGTTGCAAACAAGACGGCCCATAAAATACTCCGAAGCACGATTGCTTCACATTCATAGTCAAGCATCTTCCGCATCTGGCGTTTCGTGGCTCCTACAGATTTCATGATGGCAAATTCCTGCCGTCTGCTCAAAATTCTCCCGCGAATGGCATTGTACAAACTTAAAAGGCAAATAACCGAGGCCAGAATTACAAAGCAATATAATAAAATGCGAATCATGGCATTCATCGAATCTGCCAGAGTCTTTGCGAAATTAGCCTGGATCAGAAAGTATCTGCCTCCGGTGACCGCCGGCATATTTTCAATCTGGTGAATAATCTCCGTATCCTTTCCGTTCATCCGGATAAAAAGCTGTTTTTGCATGACATGATAATTATCCATCGACTCATCCTTATTTAAAAGGACTTCATTTATGGCGTCCCCCGTATTCAGCGGAACGATGACCCACATTTGCTCCGTATAAAATGACATCAGCCCTTTTAGCTGCTCATTTGACACATAACCCGCCACAGTTAAAGGAAATTCCACCTGGCCTTCCTCCTCAGAAGAATATAACTCCATAGGAATGGCCTCACCCTTCTCCAGATCCGTCATCCGCTCAATCTGATAAAACTGGTATTTTTCCGGCTCCTGTCCGTAAACAGCCCAATTCTCCGTGGAGACCTCGCCATCCTGTACCACGATGGCCGGATATTTCGCCGACGCCGCCAGCTCCTTATCCACATCGGCTGATGATATGATCTGCTCAAATGTCTCCCCATCGACTGCCAGCACATTAATTATATGTCCGCCAGAAAAATTAGATTCAAATTCTTCGTCCGTCAACTCTCTATGGTAATACGAATTAAACACTTTGTGAAGAGCTTCCCAGTATTCCTGACTGAACACTTCACTTGGAACATTGCCGACAAATACACCATCATACCACTCTCTGACAGCTTCCACTCCATCGTCGGCCATGAGCTGTTTTTTTACCGCTTCATAATCCGAAAAGTCACCGTTTATTGTTCCAAAAATGTAGTCATAATCTGTCATTTCATTATTTAAAGCACCCCTGTCGGTCATGCGATAGGATACCATGCGGGTAAGATTTTGGACGCTAAAAGCTGTTACGATAAAAATGACCATAAACACAACCGCTGAACGTATGATCCCCCGGGTCTTTTTCCGATGAACACGCAAGGAATTCCCGGCTAACATGCCCTCCGCGCCGCGCCGACGGATCTGCCGGACATCGAAGCGTCGGGGGC
>CATZYB010000180.1 GCA_958426095.1 uncultured Lachnospiraceae bacterium | reverse complement strand
TGGAAGATTTACAAAAAATCCATTGACGCCCGAAAAAAGCAAGAGATTATGGCTGTTTATACAGTGGATATTCAGTTAAAACATGAAAATGTTTTTTTGAAACGGAACAGGAATAAAAATATACGAAAAGTCGAAGAGCAGACATATGTCTTCCCGGAAGCCGGAAAACAGAAGCTTTCCCATCCGATCATCATTGTCGGAAGCGGTCCGGCCGGGCTGTTCTGTAGTCTGATGCTGGCTCGTCATGGTTATCGTCCTATCCTTTTAGAGCGGGGGATGGATGTCAATCGGCGTCAGGAGGCCGTACAGCGGTTTTGGGAAAAGGGAGAATTTCATCCGGAGACCAATGTTCAGTTCGGCGAAGGCGGAGCAGGAACCTTTTCTGATGGAAAGTTAAATACATTGGTGAAGGATCCTTTTGGACGCCATCGAAAAGTGCTGGAACTTTTTGTAGAATTCGGCGCCGACCCGGAGATTACATATGTGAATAAGCCTCATATTGGCACCGATGTGCTTTGTCATATTGTGAGGGCCATGAGAGAAGAAATCATCGCTTTGGGCGGCGATGTCCGGTTTGAATCCAAACTGACGGATATTCGCATAGAAAATGGACAGATCAAGGCCGTCTGTGTCAATGAAGAGAACTGGATGGATTGTGAGTGTCTTGTTCTGGCGGTGGGACACAGCGCCAGGGATACATTTTTTATGCTTAGAGACCGCGGCCTGCCGATGACAGCGAAATCCTTCGCCATTGGATTGCGGATCGAACATCCCCAGGAGATGATCAATCAGTCCCAGTACGGGATGACTTCCGATGAGATCTTGGGAAGCGCATCCTATAAGCTGACCCACACAGCCTCCAATGGACGGGGAGTCTATACATTTTGTATGTGTCCGGGCGGTTATGTGGTGAATGCCTCTTCGGAAGAAGGCGGTTGTGTTGTCAATGGGATGAGTTATCATGGCAGGGATTCACAAAATGCCAACAGCGCGGTCATTGTTACAGTGACACCGGAGGACTTTCCATCGGAGGATGTGATGGCCGGTGTAGAATTTCAGCGTTTTTGGGAGCAGAAAGCTTTCATGGAAGGCGGCGGCAGAGTACCGGTGCAGCTTTACCGTGATTTTTGTGAAGGCAGAGTTTCCGAAGATTTTGGTTCAGTCCGTCCGGTACACAAAGGAGAAACGGCCTTTGCTGATTTAAATCAATGTCTGCCGGACTATGTATGTGACAGTTTAAAGGAAGGCATCGAGGCCTTCGGACATAAAATACAAGGTTATAACCGTGGAGATGCGGTATTGTCCGGTGTGGAAACCCGGACATCATCCCCGATACGTATGGAGCGGGACGGCGATTTCCAATCAGAAATCCGGGGAATATATCCATGCGGTGAAGGCGCCGGTTATGCCGGTGGGATTACATCGGCGGCGATGGACGGGCTTCGGATCGCCGAGGCCATAAGAAGAGTTTATTGCCCGGATGGAGAGACTGAAAAAAAGACAGAAGAAAAAAGATAAGTGGAGGAATCATCATGTGTAACAGAGCTTCTTTGAAGCAAAAAAAACGAATTGTGGTCAAGGTCGGTTCATCGTCCCTTGTTCATGAGGAAACCGGATTAACAGATTTATTTAAGCTGGAACAGCTTGTGCGTATCTTATGTGATTTGCGGAATCAGGGAAAGGAAGTTGTTCTTGTTTCCTCCGGAGCCATCAGTGCCGGAAGAAAAGTACTCGGATTAAATGAACGCCCCTCCACTTTACCCATGAAGCAGGCTTGCGCTTCCGTTGGTCAGGGCGCTTTGATCGGTCTGTATCAGCGTTTATTTAATGAATATCATCAGATCAGTTCTCAGATCCTGATGACAAAGCATACGATTGTTCGTGAAAAGAGCGTTTTCAATGCAAGAAATACATTTGATCAGTTACTTGCCATGGGAGTTATCCCTATCGTAAATGAAAATGATACCGTATCTACCGATGAGATTGAGTTTGGCGATAACGATACGCTGTCAGCAGTGGTAGCTGCGCTGATCGGTGCGGATCTGCTCATCCTGATGTCGGATATTGACGGTTTATATACGGATGACCCGAACAAAAATGCAGAAGCAAAGTTTATAGAATGTGTTCCCAAAATTGATAAAAACCTGTACAATATGGCTAAGGGTGCAGGAAGTGATTTCGGAACAGGCGGTATGATCACAAAAATCGATGCAGCCCGGATAGCTACAGACGCAGGATGCGATATGATCATCGCTAATGGAAAAGATTTTCATAATATCCATGCGATCGTATATGGAGAACCGATAGGCACTCTGTTTTTAGCCCATAAAAATGAAGATTTTGATCTGAAACGATATATTGAGGAGGAACGGCATTGATCACGGATAAAGATATTGAACGAATTAACGAACTTTATAAAAAATCGAAAACTCCGGAGGGGCTGACATTGGAGGAGAAAAGGGAACAGGCCGAATTAAGAGGCGCCTTTCTTGCATCTGTGCGGAACAATCTTAAAGGCCAGCTGGATACGATCAAAATTCAGAAACCAGACGGATCGATTGTTGATCTGAAGAAAAAGCATCAGGAGAAATATGGAAACTGAGATAAAAACATCGGAGAAGAAAACTCTGCGAAAAGAAATGAGCCGGAAGCGGAACCAATTGACCCCGATGGAAATCCAAAAGCACAGTCAGCTTGTGTTTGAACGGCTTTGCGGGCATGATATTTACCGTCAGGCTCCGGTCATATATTCCTATGCCAGCTTCCGAAGTGAAGTGGATACATGGAAATTTAATCGGCAGGTGCTTTCTGACGGTAAGATATTGGCCTTGCCGAAGGTGCTTGGGAGGGAACGGATGGAATTTTACCGGATAGATTCTATAGATCGGCTTATTGAAGGATACATGGGTATCCGGGAGCCAGGGCCGGAATGTCCGCCGATCGATTGGAATCAGCCAGAATACGCCAAAGGGATCATCATTGTTCCTGGTCTGGCTTTTGACGGAGAATTTTACCGGCTCGGCTATGGCGGCGGTTACTATGACAGATATCTGTCCGCCTGTTGTTTTGAACAAAGGAATGGATGTTTTGTAAGATCAGATAACCAGTTCCTCATCAGCTGCGGCGTGGCCTATGATGGCCAGATGGTGGAGATAGTGCCTCGGGAAAGGACAGATTATCCCCTGGATTATATTGTTACAGAAACGAAAATACTGGAAAGGATGGATGGAAAATGACATTGGAAACCTTGGGAATACAGGCAAAACAAGCGGAAAGAGAACTGCTTAAATTAAATGCAACGAAAAAAAACGAATGTCTTCGTGCGGTAGCTGACGGGCTTGTGGCTGGAAGTGATGAAATTTTAAAAGCGAATGGAGAGGATGTGCGGATCGCCCGTGAAAAGGGGATGACGGAATCTCTTGTTGATCGTCTCGCATTGACCGAACAGCGTATTGTTTCCATGGCTGAAGGTTTGATGTCGCTGATCGCTCTGGAAGATCCGATCGGAGAAATCCTCGAAGCAAAGATTCGTCCAAATGGTCTTGAAATCGGTAAAAAACGGGTGCCTCTGGGAGTTATCGGTATTATTTATGAATCCCGTCCAAACGTGACAGCGGATGCCTTCGGTCTCTGCTTTAAGACAAGCAATGCGGTCATTTTAAAAGGCGGCAGCGATGCTATTCATTCTAACAAAGCTATTGTGAGCGTTATCCGCCGGGTATTGGATTCCTGCGGCGTAACACCGGATGCGATTCAGCTTGTAGAGGATACGAACCGGGAAACGGCAAAGAAACTGATGCAGATGAATCAATATCTGGATGTACTCATTCCAAGGGGCGGCGCCGGACTGATCCGTACCGTCGTGGAAAACAGTACAGTGCCTGTCATTGAAACAGGTACAGGAAATTGCCATATTTACGTCGATGATTCTGCGGATATCGAAATGGCAGTGAATATTATTGATAATGCAAAAACTCAGCGGACCGGCGTATGCAATGCATGTGAATCACTCTTAATTCATAAAGATATTGTGGAGCAGGTGCTTCCGGCAATCTGTGAGCGTCTTTTTAAGAAAAATGTGGAAATTCGCGGCGACGAAAACTGCTGCCGTTTAAATGGTCAGATTGTACCGGCCACAGAAGAAGACTGGGGTCAGGAATATCTGGATTACATACTTTCTGCGAAGGTTGTGGGAAGTCTTGATGAAGCCATTGCTCACATTAATAAATACAATACAAAACATTCGGAGGCTATCATCACAAAAGATTATGACCATGCGCGCCGGTTTCTCGATGAAGTGGATGCGGCGGCTGTCTATGTCAATGCTTCCACACGTTTTACCGACGGCTTTGAATTTGGTTTCGGAGCAGAGATCGGCATCAGTACCCAGAAGCTTCACGCACGGGGGCCGATGGGACTGAAGGAACTGACAACGACAAAATATATTATTTACGGCAATGGCCAGATCCGGCCATAAATACAGGGGGAACTATGTTGACAGAACATCTTAC
>CATZYB010000179.1 GCA_958426095.1 uncultured Lachnospiraceae bacterium | reverse complement strand
CAGATTCTTCCAAATGTCATGAGCCCAA
The DNA here is from genome assembly GCA_958426095.1 of uncultured Lachnospiraceae bacterium. Taxonomy (GTDB): domain Bacteria; phylum Bacillota; class Clostridia; order Lachnospirales; family Lachnospiraceae; genus Frisingicoccus. Next base: position 4,565 of record CATZYB010000179.1, on the reverse strand, counting down.
TCATCGTTTCCACAACGACAAACGTTGCCTTCTTCATTTTGCAGGAAGCAGCGCTTTCCTTCATTGGTCTTGGCGTGGCCGACAGTACACCGACCTGGGGAAATATTTTAAATGCGGCGAAATCCGTATCCGTTGTTACTAACCAGTGGTGGATCTGGGTATTCCCTGGTCTTGCCATCAGTCTTTTTGTCCTGGCAATCAACTTCTTCGGCGACGGTCTGCGTGATGTGCTGGATGCTAAACAGCAGTAAGGAGGGGCATCATGGATAATAAAGAAATTATTTTAAATGTTGAGAAATTAAATACAACTTTTATTTCAGATAGAAAAGAAATTAAAATTGTTAAAGATGTATCTTTCCAGGTGCGCCGGGGAAAGACTTTGGCTGTTGTTGGTGAATCCGGCTGCGGTAAAAGCGTTACCATGAACTCCATTATGCGTTTTACAGGAAAGAATGCTATTGTTAAAGCCGACAATATCCAGTATAATGCTTTAAAGGATGGTAAAGTCATCGAATATCATCTGGAAAGTATTAAAGAACCAAATGGTCCTGAAATGCGGGCGCTCCGCGGACCGGATATGTCCATGGTCTTCCAGGACCCGATGTCCAGCCTGAACCCGGTATATAAGGTTGGCGATCAGGTCGCTGAGGGACTTCTTCAGCACAATAAAGGCATGAAAAAGGCAGAAGCCCGTGAAAAGGTTCTCGAAATGTTTAGAAAGCTTGGCATTCCGGATCCGGAAGAACGTATTGACTGTTATCCGCATCAGTTTTCCGGCGGTATGAAACAGCGTGTCGTTATTGCCATCGCCATGATCTGCAATCCGGAACTGATCATCTGTGACGAGCCGACAACAGCGCTGGACGTTACGATCCAGGCACAGATTATGGATCTTTTAAAAGAACTTCAGGTAAAAGAAGGAAAATCCATTATCCTGATCACTCATAATATGGGACTGGTAGCCGAGATGGCTGACGAGGTCTGCGTTATGTATATGGGTCGTGTAGTTGAGTTCGGAAGCCTGGAAGACCTTTTTGACCGCACAAGTCATCCATATACACGGGCATTGCTCCGAAGCGTTCCTGTTCTTGGCCTGGCCGACGGACAGAAACTGGAGACGATTCCGGGCGCCACACCGAATCCGGCAGACTTAAAGGGCGGCTGCGAATTTGCTGACCGTTGTTCTGAATGTATGGAACGCTGCCGTGAAAAGACGATACCAATGTTTGAAGTTTCCCCGGGACACCGGGTACGCTGCCTGAAATTTGATTCTTATCCGGAGGTGGACTGATATGAGTACAGAAAATAAAGAAATTATTTTTAAAATCCGGAATTTACAGACATGGTTTCCGATTACAAAGGGCTTTATGAAAAAGGTAGTCGGCCACGTAAAAGCAGTGGATGACGTCAGTCTGGATGTTTATAAGGGTGAAACTTTAGGAATCGTTGGTGAGTCCGGCTGCGGCAAGTCAACATTTGGTAAAACCGTTATGATGCTTGAAAAGCCGACCGGCGGACAGGTTATGTTTAACTACGACGGTGAATACAAAGATATTACCAAATTTAATAAAGACGAAATGTTTGAATTTCGTAAAAAGGTTCAGATGGTTTTCCAGGATCCATATTCTGCATTGAATCCTCAGAAGAAAATCTATTCCTCTTTTGAAGAACCGTTAAAAACTCACGGGATTACTTCCCAGGAAGAACGGGAAAAGATGATGCAGAGAGTATTAAAGATGGTAAATATCCAGCCGGACTACTTGATGCGTTATCCCCATGAATTCTCCGGTGGACAGCGTCAGCGTCTTTGTATTGCCAGAGCATTGGAAGTTATGCCGGAAGTTCTGATCTGTGATGAACCGGTGTCTGCGCTGGACGTATCGATTCAGGCTCAGGTATTGAACCTGATGAAAGAAATTCAGCAGGAGCTGAATCTGACCTATCTCTTCATTGCTCATGATCTTTCGGTTGTTCAGTATATGTCCGACCGTATTATGGTCATGTACCTTGGAAAGATCGTCGAGGTCGCAGATTCCAGAGCGCTTTATGAAGAACCGCTGCATCCGTATACAAAGGCACTGCTTTCAGCAATTCCTGTAGCGGATATACATAATAAAAAACAGCGCCAGATTCTGGAAGGCGAGGTTCCAAGTCCGATCCATAAACCGAGCGGCTGTGCATTCCGTAACCGTTGTCCGCATTGTATGGACATTTGTAAAGAGCAGGATCCTGCACTTCGGTATCATGGAAAAGAGGGCCGTATGGTGGCTTGCCATTTATATGATGGGAAAGAAAGTGGAGACAGCAAATGATTTATACTGACATGAACAATTTGGAACATTATCGCGGTATGGCGCCGCATCTGGATACGGCCATTGATTTTTTAAAAGATCATGCGCTCAGTGAGCTTCAGGCCGGAAGAAATGATGTGGACGGCGAAAATGTGTTTATCAATCGTTTTGGTTATGAAACGATGGCTGAAGAAGAAGCGGCTTTTGAAGCTCACGAATTTTATGCGGATATCCATCTGGTATTATCCGGACAGGAGTGGATCGGTGTAACGGACATGGAAAAGATGACCGTGACAGCCGTAGATAAGGCGACAGACTCAGTGGATTGTGATGGTCCGGTGGAGAATCGGCTTTATATGACTCCGGGAAAGGTATTGATCGTCCTTCCTGAGGATGCCCATAAAGTTAAGATTGCCGTAGATGGCCCGGAACGGGTGGAAAAGGCAGTAGTAAAAGTACAGATGAAATAGTAGACAGAATGAAAGGAAAGCGAGAATTATGAAAAATATTTCAAAGTATCAGGGAATTATTCCTGCATTTTACGCATGTTATGATGATCAGGGAGCTGTTAGCCCGGAACGGGTGGAAGCACTCACAAAGTATATGATTAAAAAAGGTGTTAAAGGTGTTTATGTCGGCGGTTCTTCCGGTGAATGTATTTATCAGAGTGTTGCAGAGCGTAAATTAGTCTTGGAGCATGTTATGAAAGCCGCCGAAGGAAAACTGACTGTGATCGCCCATGTTGCCTGCAATAATACGGCAGACAGTATGGAATTGGCGGCTCACGCTGAAAGCCTTGGCGTAGATGCTATTGCGGCTATCCCTCCAATTTATTTCCATTTACCGGAATATGCCATCGCTGAGTACTGGAATGACATTTCTTCTGCAGCGCCGAATACGGATTTTGTTATCTACAATATTCCTCAGTTGGCCGGAGTTGCGCTGACAATGCCATTATTTAAAGAAATGCGTAAAAATCCGCAGGTAGCTGCCGTAAAGAACAGCTCTATGCCTGTTCAGGATATTCAGATGTTTAAGATGGAAGGCGGCGAAGGATTCGTTGTTTTCAACGGCCCGGATGAACAGCTTGTTTCCGGTCTGGCCATGGGCGCAGACGGCGGTATCGGTGGAACTTATGCTGTAATGCCTGAGCTTTATTTAAAAATCAAAGAACTGGTTGAAGCTGGAAACGTTGCAGAAGCACAGAAGATTCAGTATGCCGCTGATGCAGTCATCTATGCTATGTGCGAATGCCACGGAAATCTCTATGCAGTTATGAAGGAAATCCTGAGGATCCGTGAAGGCCTGGATGTCGGCGGCGTTCGTAAACCACTGACGAATCTGGTTCCGGAAGATATGGAACAGGTAAAGAAATGCGCAGCTATGATCGATGATGCGATCAAGGCATACTGCTAGGGAATGGGGCGGACTTTTTGTCAAAATATTTAATGCTTGACCGAAGAGTTTTAAATCCTCAGGCTATGGAAAATGTATCTATACAGGTAACGCCGCCTGAAAAAGATGTGATAAATAATCCTTTGATGGTTCAGGATAAGCCCTGGGAGATACGAATTGACAATGGCTATCCCAATGTTATTTATGATAAAGAGAAAGAAATTTATCGCTGTTATTACACGTTATTTACGGATGATCTGGATACAGAAGGAACGACTGTCACAGAACGGACGTCGAGAGATTATTTTCCCAGAATGGACAGGGTAACATCCCTGGCTTATGCGGAAAGCAGAGATGGCATTCATTGGGAAAAACCGGCGATCGGCCGGGTAGAATGGCGTGGCAGCAAGGCGAATAACATTCTCTTTCTATTTGCACATGGGACGGGCGTTATGGTCGATGACCATAATGCCTCTCCCGATTCAAAATATAAGTTAGTGACAAAGGTGGACATTCCGGGACATGGAGCGCATATGGCGGTGGCCTTTTCGCCGGATGGCGTGAACTGGTCCGAACTGATCCCGTGGCCGGATTATAATCCGCAGGCAGACAGTCATAATCTGCCTTTCTGGAATGAAGAAGAAGGTTGTTATATGCTTCTGTCCCGAGTGTGGAAAGACGGTATCCGCATGACAACCCTGAGCCGCAGTGATGATTTTATCCATTGGAGTGAGCCGAAGGAAACTCTCAGGGGACGGGGCTTTGAGGCTCAGGTTTATTCTATGCCTGTATTTTTCTGGAATGATCTTTATCTTGGCCTGGCCTCCATGATCCATGAGGGGGATCGGACCGATAAAGATTTTGACACAGTGGATTGCG
>CATZYB010000178.1 GCA_958426095.1 uncultured Lachnospiraceae bacterium | reverse complement strand
ATTAACTTGACAGTTTTCAAAAAAAGCAGTATATTAAAACCGTTGGATTGAAACCGAAGGTTTTAATCTGTTTACAAAATCAACCTATAAATTCGAGTTTGGAGTTGATGGAATGGCAAAACGTGTGGAGGGCGTTACTGAAAAATTGCTTGAATCAGCTAAAAAAGAGTTCTTAAAGAGTGGATATGAGAACGCTTCGCTGCAGGTGATTGCGGAAAAAGCAGGCTCCAGCAAAGGCGCTATCTATATCCGATATCCTGATAAGAAAAGTCTGTATTGCGCTTTAGTAGGGCCAACGGCTGATGAATTTTGTAATTTACTCGAAGGGGAACTCCATCGCTTTAAAATACTTTCATCAGATGAGCAGAAAGAAAAGGTTATGACCTTTGGAAACGACGGCTTTTCTAAGGTAATTGCATATATCTACGATCATTTCGACGAGTTTAAGCTGATTCTTACCAGTGGAGAGAATAGCACATATCAGGAATTTATCCATCGGATTATTGAATTGGATATTTCCTGTACCATGCAGTTTATTGAACAGACAGGAAATGACGCGCTTTCCTCCGGACGGCTTACGCCGGAACTGGCGCACCTTCTGTCCAGTGCTTTTTATGCCGGACTATTTGAAGTGGTTATTCATGATATGCCCCAAGATCAGGCTGTCGAGCATATCCAAAGAATGAGAAGGTTTTATAATGCCGGATGGAAGACGATTTTTGAAGAAAATGCGGGGTGATGCTTTTGAGTGGGTGGATTGATTCATCCGGCTGGGTTCATTGTCCTGTCTGCGGCAATAAAACGAGAACGAAGGTAAACAGAGATACAGTATTAAAGCGTTTTCCGTTGTTTTGCCCTAAGTGTGGACATGAACATATCATAGATGTTCAAGAAAATAAAATAGTATCGTTAGAGCCAGACGCTAAGACGCAGAGCCGATAATTTGTAAGACAGGAATCTTACAGGTTATCGGCTTTTTTAGATGCAATGGTTAGCTACAGCTAACGAAAGGAGGATTTTTTATGAAGCAAACTTCATCTATTGGGATCATGGATTTCATCCGTCCGCATAAGGGTGGATTCCTTTGCTCCGTGGTTTTATCTGTGTTGGGGGTGGCCAGTGGTATTGTACCATACTTTGCAGTCGCAAAGATGATTAATTTGCTTATTGTAGGAGAACAGGATTTTTCTATATACCTATTGTGGTGTTCTGTTGCTTTGGTCGCTTTCATCATGAAGTCTGTATTTCATGGGTTTTCGACAAAAGCTTCGCACGAAGCAACGTTTGCAGTTTTATCTGAAATACGGCGAAGGATTGCCTCGAAGTTGACAAAGGTTTCTATGGGGTATCTAACCGATACGCCATCGGGAAAACTGAAAAGTTCTATGGTAGAGCGAGTAGAACAGATGGAGGTTCCATTGGCGCATATCATTCCCGAAATGACTTCTAACCTTTTGGTTCCTGTCGCAGTCATTATCTACTTGTTTGTTTTAGACTGGCGCATGGCTCTCGTTTCTCTGATTACTATTCCGATTGGTATCCTGTGCTATATGGCACAAATGAAAGAATATCCTAAAAAATACGGGGCAGTCGTACAAGCAGGTAAACACATGAGTGCTACCACAGTAGAATACATCAACGGGATTGAAGTCATTAAAGCGTTTAACCAGAGCGCGGTGTCCTATGGGAAATTTACGCAGGCTGTTCATAAAAATGCAGAATTGATTCTTGACTGGATGAAATCTACACAAGGGTATTCAGCCCTTATGATGACCATCTGGCCAGCTGTTTTGATTGGGGTACTCCCCATTGGATGTATTTTCTATATGAACGGAAGCCTTACCACAGCTGCCTTCATCACTATTATGATTTTATCGCTGGGTATTGTAGGCCCGTTGGTATCTGCAATCTTTTTAACCGATGACTTTTCCAAAATCAGTACCATCGTTGGAGAAATCAGTTCTATTTTATCAGAACCGGATTTAGATCGTCCACTCCAACATAAAAACTTAAACGGATTGGATATTACTTTAACCGATGTGAAATTCGCATATAAGGATACTCAAGTCTTAAAGGGTATAAACTTAAAAATTAAACAGGGAACTACAACCGCTTTGGTTGGTCCTTCTGGTTCCGGTAAATCTACCATCGCAAAATTGATTGCTTCTTATTGGGATATTGATGAAGGAACAATTACGATTGGTGGGGTTGACATTAAAAAAATTCCCGCAGATCAAGTAATGGATTTAATTGGATATGTATCCCAAGACAATTTTCTATTTAATGTGTCTGTACGAGAAAACATTCGTATGGGTAATCCCAACGCATCAGACCAAGAAGTGGAGGAAATCGCCAAAGCTGCAGGCTGTCATGAGTTTATTATGGGCCTCGAACACGGTTACGAAACCCTTGTGGGAGGAGCCGGAAGCCATTTGTCCGGTGGAGAACGCCAGAGGATTGCCATTGCCAGAGCTATGATGAAAAACGCACCCGTCGTTATCCTCGACGAAGCGACTTCCTATACTGACCCGGAAAATGAAGCGGTTATACAGGATGCGGTGAACCGGCTTACTAAAGGAAAGACCTTGATTGTTATTGCACATAGGTTATCGACTATTATCCAGTCTGAGCAGATTGCAGTAGTAGAAAACGGAAAAATCGCCGCAACTGGAACTCATGAAGAACTTCTGAAAAATTGTCCGCTTTATACAGATATGTGGAAAGCGCATATACAGGCAAAAGACTCTGCCGGTATGAAAGGAGGCGCTGAGAATGTTTAACGCATATAAACGTTTTTTTGCTTTTGCTGGAAAACAGAAAAAGACGTGGTATAAGGGAATGGGTTATGAACTGCTTCGCAGTATTTTTGAAGCTATCCAGTTTATTGCTTTGCTGGTTGTGCTGCGAGCCTTGGTAGAACAAAATGTTACAGGCGAAACAGCATTGGCCGCACTGGGCGTCATGCTGGTCAGTGTAACAGGCGCTGCGGTTTTCTGGTATCTGGCCCACAACAGTGAAGGACAGGCCAATTACCATATGTGTGAGGAAAAAAGAATCAGGATCGGTGAACGTATGAAGTACATGCCGATGGGCTATTTCAATAGTCAAAGCTTGGGAAGCCTTACGGCTGCAGCAACTTCTACAATGGAAGATTTGGAGAGTATGTCGTTTGCCGTCATTGCCCGAACGATGGTGGGGATCATCCGTACTGTTGTATTTTCTATTGCGATTCTGTTTTTTGATTGGCGTATAGGGTTGATTTTCTTATTAGGAGTACTGTTGTTTTTATTTGTTAATTCACAATTGCTGAAAAAATCCCGTCAGCTTTCTCCCGGACGTTTGCAGGCACAAACCAAATTGGTAGATTCCGTTCTTGAATATATTCAGGGAATGAGCGTTGTTCGTGCGTTTCATGGCGATAAGGCGGCGAATCAAACATTAAATAAAACCATAGAGGAAACGGAGTATCAAAACTTTAAGCTGGAGCGCAAGCGTATCCCATACAATGTTCTGGAGCAAATTGTGTTGCGAATTGCTGCGGTAGCGGCTGTGCTTCTTTCTATCTGGCTATATTTAAGTGGAGCTATGACTTTATTTACCTGCTTGATGATGGCGATTTCCGCTTTTCTTGTTTACAGCGAGCTTGAGTCAGCCGGAGAAATGTTCTTTATGCTTCCGATGATTGACGCTTCCATTGACAGAGTGGAACAGATTGATCATGCTCCCCGCATGGATGAACAAGGTACAAAACAAGAAACGAAAAATAGGGATATTACATTTGAACATGTCAGTTTTTCTTATGGAGAACGGGAAATTATCCATGATGTCAGCTTTTCCATACCGGAAGGGACTACCACTGCAATCGTTGGCCCCTCCGGATCAGGAAAAACAACTCTTACCAGTTTAATGGCTCGTTTCTGGGATGTGGACAGTGGAACAGTTAAATTGGGCGGGACAGATATCAGGGAATACCAGTTGGACAGCTTGATGGCAAACTTTAGTATGGTATTTCAAACGGTCTACCTCTTTAATGATACGATTGAAAACAATATTAAATTTGGAAAACCCGGTGCCACTCACGAAGAGGTTGTGGCGGTTGCCAAGGCAGCCCGGTGCCATGACTTTATTTCTGCCCTTCCGGATGGTTACGACACGGTGATCGGAGAAGGTGGAGCTACTATTTCCGGTGGAGAGCGTCAACGCCTATCCATCGCACGCGCCATGTTGAAAGATTCCCCGATCATCATTTTGGATGAGGCTACCGCCAACGTTGACCCGGAAAATGAAGCTGAACTTCAAGAAGCGATTGAAGCGTTGACGCATAATAAAACGATTATTATGATTGCCCACAGGCTCAAAACCGTTCAACATGCGGATCAGATTCTTGTTCTGGAGGCTGGCCGTATCATACAGCGCGGCAGACATGAGGATTTGATAAAGCAGGATGGAATCTATGCGGATTTTGTCCAAAGCAGGAAGAAAGCCGAAAGCTGGAGTATTGCTGGAGAAGGAGCCTTGGGAGTTGGAGTATGAGCAAAAAAATATTGACGCGCTTATCTTTATTTCTCCTTGTGCTGTTTGGCATCACGATTTTGACTTTCATCTACACAAATTTATCCCCTGTAGATGCGGCTGAGGCTTTGGCTGTGCGCCGGTATTCAAGACCCGCTCCAGAACAGGTTGAATTAGTACGGGAAGAATTGGGCCTTGACAAAC
>CATZYB010000177.1 GCA_958426095.1 uncultured Lachnospiraceae bacterium | reverse complement strand
CGGAATGGCGCTCCGTTCCTCTGGAACGGATGCGCAGTTCTTGCGGAATATGCAGATGTTGCTTTAACTCTTACTTTATGATTTCTCCATTTGACCCAATTACTTTTTTATACCACTTCCCTGACTCTTTGATTGTTCTTTCCTGTGATGTATAATCCACATATACAATTCCGAATCTTTCCGTATAGCCAAATGCCCACTCAAAATTATCCATCAGTGACCATACAAAATACCCTGCTACCGGTATATCTTCATCGCTTGCCTTCCTGTAATAATGAAGGTACTGATCCAAAAAGGCAATTCTGTTTTCATCATGTATTTTTCCGTCTGCTGCAATCATATCCGGAGATGCCAGACCGTTTTCCGTAATATAGATAGGTTTCTTATAACGTTCACACAAAAACTTCGGTGCCCAATATAATACCTCCGGTGTAATCGGCCATTTCATACCCGTCTGTGGAAAACCGATATAGCGCTCTTCCAATTTCCATGAAGTCTGGTCATCTGCTGAAACCATCTGTCCATTATAAATATTCATCCCGATAAAATCCAGCGGCTGATGAATCAGCTCCATATCCTCTGATGTAATCTCAGGAAGATATGCTGCCAATGCTTCCAGTCCCTCTTTTGGATATTGACCAAGATATACGGGATCATTCCACCATGCAACATTCCATACCCAGTTATCCTGTGTAATGTTTTTGAACATCATATTCTTTGCAGCTTCCACATCTTTTTCATCATTTGATTTCGGATATGTAAATGCTCCAGTAGGCGCAAATCCTACTTTTATTTCACTTTTTGCATATTTTCTCAGCATCTGTACCGCACGGCCATGAGCTTTCAATGCATTATGTCCTGCCTGTAATCCTTCACGAATCGTTCCGCCATAACCGGGTGCATGCTGTATTCCCATATAACTTATTCCAATGAAACACTGTGGCTCATTGACGGTAAAGAAATTCTCTACACGGTCTGAAAAATTTTCTGCCACTACTTTAGCATATTCTCCGAACCATTCTACGATTTCTTCATTCAGCCATCCGCCTTTTTTATGCAGTTCATAAGGTAAATCCCAATGATACAATGTCACATAAGGCTTAATATTATACTTTAAAAGACAATCTATCAAATGATTATAATATGCAATACCTGCGGGATTAATCTCTCCTGTTCCCTTTGGCATAATCCTCGGCCAGCTAAGAGAAAAACGGTATGCCTGTATCCCCATATCAGCCATCATCTTTACATCTTCTTCATATCTGTGATACTGGTCACATGCAACTTCACCTGTGTGTCCGTTCAAAATACGTCCCGGTTTTTCACAGAATACGTCCCATATGGACAATCCTTTTCCGTCCTCATAAGCTGCACCTTCCACCTGATAGGAAGCAGTTGCCGCTCCCCATAAAAAATCTTCTTTAAATTTCATCCTGCGCCTCTATAAAACAATATATTTTTATTCTTTTACTGCACCGATAACAATTCCGCTGACAAAGTACTTCTGTAAAAACGGATAGATAATCAGAAGTGGAATTGTAGATACCACGATTTTCGCCGCATCCAGCGTCTTATTTGAAACCTGGGCAAAACGTTTTAACTGTTCCGGATCGGTAATCTGGGACATATCAACAGATAACTGCTGAATATAGGTCTGAAGCGGGTACATGGATGTTTTATTCATATACACAAGACCGCTGAAAAAATCATTCCAGTGATTTACAATACAAAACAAGATAATAGTTGCCAGTGCAGGCATGGAAATCGGCAGATATATTTTTAATAAAATTGTCAGCTTTGATGCTCCGTCAATAGCTGCCGCCTCCTCAAGAGATTTCGGAACCCCTTTAAAGAAATTCATCAAAAGGATCACATTAAACACCGGAACAGCTCCCGGAAGAATTAGAGCCCATATGGAATTCAGCAATCCATAACTTTTTATTGTCAGATAAATCGGAATCATTCCTCCTGAAAACAACATGGCAAAAATCACAATATACATGTAAACATCATGACCTTTGAACTCTCTTTTTGACTTGGATAACGGATAAGCCAGCAAAATAGTCAGTATCATATTAATAATGGTTCCCAGAAATACTCTCTTTATAGAAATCCAGAAAGATACCCAGAACTGGGATTCTCCCAACAATGTTTTATATGCTGATGTTGTAAAGTCCACCGGCACCAGTCCCACCATATTTGCCGATGCGGCTGCTTTATCACTAAAGGAAATTGCAACCATATTCAGAAGCGGAAACAGACAGCACATTGTCATAAAGATCACTGTCAGATATATTAAAATATCTGCCGTCTTTCCTCCTATTGTTTTTGATTTTATCATTCCGGCTACCTCCTAAAAAATCTTCTGGTCTGTAAACTTCTTCGCCATCTGGTTACATGAAATCAACAAGATACAGCCAACCACGGATTTCAAAAGCCCTACGGCTGTTGCAAAACTGAACTGCATATCCAAAAGACCTGCTCTGTATACATAAGTATCAATAATATCGCCGGTTTCATATACAACAGGATTGTATAAGTTAAAAATCTGGTCGAATCCGGCATTTAAAATATTACTCACATTAATGGCAGACATCAGGAGCACAATAGGCAAAATACCCGGTAATGTAATATGAATCATCTGTTTAAAACGATTGGCGCCGTCAATGGAAGCAGCTTCATATAATCCTGTATCAATAGAAGTAAGTGCTGCCAGATATACAACAGAATTATATCCGAATTCCTTCCATACATCTGTTCCGATTAACAGCGGTCTGAACCACTGGTTACTTCCCAAAAACAAAACAGGAGTCATATGAAGACTTTCCATTAACTGGTTGATTGGTCCGTCATATGCAAAAAGATTGCGGATAACTGCTGCAAGAACAATCCATGATAAAAAGTGAGGAAGGTATACAATGGTCTGAGATACCCTTTTAAACCACTTAATCCTGATTTCATTTAACAACAATGCAAAAATAATAGGAACAAGGGTTCCGATTATGATTTTTCCACATGCAATGGCCAGTGTATTGACAAAAATTCTGCGGCTGTCCGGAAGAGAAAACATATATTTAAAGTTCTCAAATCCTATCCATTTTGACCCTAAAATTCCTTTTGCCGGGATAAAATCCTGAAATGCCATACAGCATCCCAGCATAGGTACAAAGTAGAAGGCAATCAGGATAATCATTCCCGGCAGCATCATAACATGATAATCAATATTTCTTTTTTTCATAACATTCTCCATTCACGTTATTTTTCGAGGGGCTTTTGCTTTATGCATCAAGCCCCTCTGCCGTTATTTATTATCTACTTCTTCCTGTACTTCTTTTGTAATCTGATCTCCGCCTGTGCTCTTCCATGTCTCTACATATTCGTCAAAAGAATCTACCGGTTCAACATTTGTAATAATCTTCAGCATAGTTTCATCTTCCAGTTTTTCCAGGTTTGTCCACAACCGTTTCATGCCGTCTGTCTGTCCGTAAAAAGCAGGCTGTTCGTAATTAACCGTTGCATTAAATCCTGCCGGAACTCCCTCATACCACTTTTCATGTTCAATAATCGGAATCAGTTCTGTTGTTGCTTCATTCTCAAAATACTGTTTACAGCCTTCATATGAAATTTTATTTTCTGCGCTTAAATCTTCCGGTGCAATTTTTCCGTCAATAGCATCCATAATTTCCTGATCATTTCTGAGAATATGCTCAAAATCCTGAATTTCGATATTTAAAGGACGTGTACCACGATCCACATCATTGTCGAGAATATTCTTAACGTCTTCAGATTCTGTATCGTTAATAAACTCCCAACATTCCTGATTTAATATCTTAATTGCCAGTTCCGGATGTTCAAAACCTTTTCTTACAACTACATAATTTGTGGTAGGATTCAGATTATATGCATTTACAGACCCATCATCATTCTGAGCAACTACATACGGTTTCCATTTTGAACCTCCCTCCAGCTTATAGGAGTCCGGAAGCGGATAATCCGGGCCGTACCATGCACCTAAAAATGCACCTGCCTGTCCGCCAGAAATTGTAGAAATCATGTCGTCTGTATCTCTTGTAGCCATCTGCGGGTCAATCAGACCTTTTTTGTACCAGTCTGCCATTACAGAAAGTGCTTCCTTCATCTCCGGTGCTGTGGAACCGTAATAAACATTTCCTTTCTCATCCTTCATCCATTGTTTTGGATATGCTTTAAAGTGTCCGAAAACAGAATCCATACTGTTTAATGCTCCATAGTTACCAAATAAAGCCTTTTCTGATGCTGCCAGACCAATGGTCTTTCCTTCTCCGTTTCCGCCCGGATCTTTTGTAACAAACTCTTCTAAAACATGCTCCAGATCTTCTAAGGTTTTCGGTCCTTCCAGATTCAATGCGTCAAGCCAGTCCTGACGCAGCCATACCAGACCAGCTCCGATTCCCGGTGTAGCTGACGGGATTGCCATCAGTTTTCCGTCAAATGTAGCATTTTCCAAAGCTCTTCCATCAAAAGAATCATATATTTCTTTAATTGCATCGCTGGCACATTTTTCATAACTCTCTGTCAGATCCTCTACAAGGTCATTCTCTACAAGCTGTTTCAATGTAGCAATATTGGAAACCGTCATAATATCAGGCAGTTCTCCGCTGGTAATGGCAAGAGATACTTTTCTATCGTAGTCGTCACCGCCCTGTGCTTCAAATTCATTCTTATTCTGTACATTTAATTTATTC
>CATZYB010000176.1 GCA_958426095.1 uncultured Lachnospiraceae bacterium | reverse complement strand
TCATTTCCGTCTGAAGTCCCTGGATATCTTCTTTCATATCCCGAATATCCGCTTTCACTTCTTTCATCTCTGTCTGAAGCTCCTTTACATCGGCTTTGACCTCTTTCATTTCCGTCTGAAGTCCCTGGATATCTTCTTTCATATCCCGAATATCCGCTTTGACCTCTTTCATCTCTGTCTGAAGCTCCTTTACATCGGCTTTGACCTCTTTCATCTCCGTCTGAAGCTCCTTTACATCCGCTTTGACCTCTTTCATCTCCGTCTGAAGCTCTTTGACATCCGACTGAACATCCAACACTGTTGTTAATATCATTTGCAACATTTCTCTATCCTGCGTTTTATCTTTCCTCCTCTCTTTCTTTAAGTTAATTCTTATTATACTCTAAGTGAAATTACAATTCAATTTCTATTTTAATAATCGTATGCCAAGATTCGACAACTGTTTCAGCACCTGCGGCGGCCGCGAAGGCATTAAGGCTTTTATCTACCAAATTGTAAAAATTCCATCTTCGTCACATCGGATATCGCTTTCAAAAAATTGTCTGGCTGCCCTTATCAGATATTCGGTATCCTTTGCCCCGGCCGTTTCATAGGCCGAATGCATTGCCAACTGGGCCAATCCGATATCCACTGTATTCATTGAAACCTGTGTACCTGCAATATTTCCCAGCGTAGAACCTCCGGCAATATCGGAACGATTGACATACGCCTGATAAGGTACACCTGCTTTCTCACATATCATTTTAAATATTGCCGATGATACGCCGTCGGAAGTATACCTCTGATTTGCATTATATTTAATAACAATACCTTCATTCATAAACGGCCGGTTCACCGCATCGGATTTTTCCATATGATTCGGATGGGCCGCCTGAGCATTATCTGCAGACACCATAAAGCTTGACGCCATGATCCGACTCCGTTCAACTTCATCCATGCCGCTTTCCCGACAAATCCTGAAAATCGTCTCCTTTAAGAAATCCGAAGCCGCCCCCTGCTTTGTCGTACTTCCGACTTCCTCATTATCCAAAACCGCGATCATGGCCACCTGCCGCCATTTTTCTGCCAAAGTCAGCCCCTTGACAGAGGCATAAACACATTGCAGATCATCCAGCCGGGCCGATGAAACATAGCATTCATCTTCACCCCATATGCTGCCGCGGACTCTCGGATAAAGGAACAGATCATGACCCATGATATTCTTAGTCTCCACCCCTGCCGTTTCCGCAATCATTTCCATAAATGTTCCTGAAACCGAATCATCACCATATAGCGGAAGCAAATCTTTTTGGACATTAAATTTATAACCTTCATTCACACCCCGGTTCATATGAATCGCCAGACTCGGAATCACAAGTAGATCCCGGTCTATATTGACCAGTTTGGAAACAATGCGCTCTTTGTCACGGATCAATACTCTTCCGGCCACCGACAGAGGACGGTCGAACCATGTAGACATGAGCATTCCACCGTATCCTTCCACATTGAGCTTTGTATATTTCTTTTCCACACCGATCTCCGGCAGCTCTTTCACCTTAAATGTCGGCGAATCACTGTGACTTGCCATAATATGAAAGCCATTGATAATCTCCGGTACGCAAAAAGCGATGATAGAAGAGGCGTTCCGAGTCACATAATATTTCCCGCCGGCCCTTAATTTCCACCGGCTGCTTTCCTGGAGCTTTTCAAACCCTTTCTCACCCAGTATATTTTCCAGTGCAGCTGCCACCTGAAAACAGGTCGGACTTTTTTCTATAAATTCAAGTAATTCTTTCGAACTGTAACCTTGCATGTCTTTCTCCTTTTTTAGCTTTTACTAATATTCTCCATCGACGCTTCAATGACCGTACACTGAATTTCCTTCCAGGGTCAAAGCGGTAATTCCACCCTCCGCCAGCATCTTTTCGTATTTGCCAATGCTGAACACATCTGCCGAAAATGCCAGCGGCGGCAGATCGTCTACGTCAAACCATCCGGCATCGATGATATCGTCGCCCGGCTTCAGAGGCTCACTCCCATGATAATAGGAAATCATCACGACAACCAGAGAATGAACGCCATTATCAAACATATTTGAAACGACATTGATGATACCGTCCGGCGGGCTTGTAATGCCTGTTTCTTCTTTGGTTTCCCGTATCGCTGCTTCAAAATATGTCTCATCATATTCTATGTATCCGCAAGGGAGACACCATTTTCCCGGATAGATGGATTTCTCACCGCGCTTTCCGAGTAATACCTGTCCCCGGTCATTAATTACCAGCACAGCCACACATGGATAAGGATTTTTATAATGAATATAGCCGCAGCGCGGACATTTCTGCCGGAGAATTCCACCTTCCGCAAAATCTTCGCATTCGGCTCCGCATTTGATACAAAACATGACTGCCTCCTCAATAATATGTAATATTTACCTGTTTACCCAAATGCTCCATCGCATCCTTCAACTGGACAACAAGATTTTTTCGTACACTGATATCAAATAACTGATTATTTTCATAATTTGCCTGATTGTTAGCCTTGCCGACAAACAGATTCAGCTCGGTACATTCCTCCAGCAGAATCCGCGCCAGACGGGCGCCGCCGTTGTCCGCGTCCAGAGCCTCAAAAAAGTCGGCGTCAATATCTCCCTCATCAAACTGTCTGAGCAGTTTAAATGTATGGCTCATGGTCAGAACACCCTCCGTAACCAAATCCAAACCACGGATATTGGCCGTTGGCGGCACCTCCTTCGTGCCATCGTTATTGTTCGTCATTTCCCGGTTCAGATACCGGGCCGCAATCTGGCTGCTCGTACCGCCGCAGACGATCTTCTTGCCGTCGGCGGCCATGAAATCTTTCATCAGACGGACATCGTCCTCTTTCTTTTCCGGCGGTCCGGTAAAAATATTGACAATGTGCCGTTCAATAACCCGGGCCACAGCCACCGTCGTATCATCTCCGGGCCGCTGCTGGTACAGATCATCACAGGCCTGACTGAGCATGGCGGCAATCCGGGCTGCAGACTTGGTTTCCTTTACACATTTTAAGGTATATTCGGCCATACTCTCCCAGGTCCATCCAAAATTCAGCAGTTCTCCCACTCCGGCATAAATTGTACCGTCGCTCATAAGTACAAAACAGTCATCCGGCTGAACCTGAAAACGATACTCCCGGATTTTCCTTCCGCTGATCTCCCGAAAATTATCCGGTATGGTCATCAACCGTTTATTCCGAACAAATATACAACCCGGATTGTCAAATTCGACAAGATAGGCGTCTCCGCTGTGAAAAATCTGTAAAATACTGAAAGTCGAATAAGATACTCCTCGCACTTTACAGACGGGCAGGGTGCTGGCCAGGGTTTCCACCGCTTCTTCAATGGGTTCGCCCTTTAAAAACATAGTCCCCAGAATCTTTGATGCCAACGTTGCCAGAATATTTGCTTTCACGCCGCTTCCCATGCCGTCGGCCAAAATAACGATATCTGAGTCCTCCGTCTTTAAAATTTCCACCTTATCTCCGCATAATTCCTCGTCATGTTTATTCAAACTTTTCCATGACACATCGATACTGACATTCATCTCACACCAACCTTCCGCCTATCGGCCGTCATCCTCTAACATGGAACGCTTCAACTGATTCAAAGTTGCCTTTGTTTCCGCCGTCGTTTCTCCAAGCAGTCCGGCAATCTCCTGAGCCACCATCATCTGCTTATCAATGACCATCTGGGCCGCTTCTACAGTTTTCATCTTCAACCGATACTGATGCTCCAGTTCCTTTTCTTCCGCTGTGATATCCTGAATGATCGTCAGCAGTGAATCCTGATTCTCCATATAAATGACACTGGTCAATACGGTTATTCCATACGGTTCCAGCTCCATTTTTCTTCGGTGGATGGACTGATGTGTCTTTAAAATATCTTCAAACAAAGACGCATCCATAAATTCATAAATATAGCGTTCCAGAGCTTCCTGCCTGGAAACCTTAAATACTTTTTCTGCCTTTACGTTAAACTCACTGATACGCAAATCGTGACGGATGATCAAAATCATATTCGGTGTGGCCTCAAGAACAAGATTCGACATGGACTGGGCCTGTTCATATGTATGCGGAAGACACATATCCAGCTCCGCTTTGCCCTGGAATACTGCAATGGCTTTCTCCCGGCAGCTTGTATAACCGCAGGCGCCGCAGTTTAATTCCTGATCTTTGTTATATTTTCCGGTAGCTTTTAAAATCTCCTGGATTTCCTCTTCCGTCGGCATATGGTCATTTTCTTTTCTTGAATAGAATTTCTTGGCCATCATCACATCTATCGGCGTCTCCGGTGTTGCGGCCGGGGCATATTCTACCTGGTCTTCGATATTAAAACGGGCCCGATATCTGGAGAATTCCATTTTCGTCGTCGCCGGTCCCTTGATACATCCGCCCTCGCACATATTCATCTCTATAAAACAGTTTTGAATCTCCCCGGCTTCCATGGCGTCCAAAAGCTCCCGACAATTTTCAATACCATCCACAAACATATGCCTGTAGCCGGACAACTGAGCGTCTGGGCCTGTCTGAGCGTCCGGCTGGTCAGAATCAGGTCTTGACAGCATGACCGATTGAATAACTCCCCGACTGATTGGATAAAGCCGATTGATCTTCGGGTCCGGATTGTCCATCGGACGATTTTCACATTCGCTGAGTACAATATTTTCCGACTGCATCCACTCTTTTAATTCTCCAAAATGAATGACCGCATCGATGGCTCC
>CATZYB010000175.1 GCA_958426095.1 uncultured Lachnospiraceae bacterium | reverse complement strand
GCTGAAAGCAAAAGAAATGCTTGGAATGCGATTATGCACCTTGCATAATTTGTATTTTTATAATACAATGATGGAAGAGATTCGTGAGGCTATCGAAGAACATCGATATGCTTCTTATAAAAAATCGAAGCTGGAAGGCTTCGAAATGAAAGAAGAAAATTAATTTAGGAGGAAATGTATTATGGAAGGAAGCTACAGGATTTGGGTGGTTGGCTTATTAGTAATCGATGGAGTTGTATTATACTTTTTGTCCATTCGTCCACAGAAAAAGCAGGAAAAGAAAATGCAGGCTATGCTGGATGCCCTGGAGGTTGGCGACAGCATCGAGACAAGCGGCGGTCTGTTCGGCGTTGTCATTGATGTCAGCGGCGATATCCTGATCGTAGAGTTTGGCGGAGACAGACATTGCCGGATTCCAATGCGGAAAACTGCTGTAGTAAGTATTGAAAAAGCAAACAGTACAGAAGAATAAGTAGATTAAAAGCTCTTGCCGGAGTTACCGGAAAGAGCTTTTTTTCGGGTATCTGAAAAAAAATATTTACATGAAAAAAATTATCAACAGACCAGGTTCTTTTTTATCTTGATTGTGTTATTCTAAATATGAGTTTGATGGAACTAACTAAATATGGAAATATGAGGTAGAGATATGTTTTTGGAGATTCATGATTTAAAAAAGAGCTACGGTGAGGATCCGAACCGGGTCGAGGTTTTGAAAGGAATCAATTTCTCAGTGGATAGAGGTGAAATCTGTGTCCTGCTGGGGCCTTCCGGTTCAGGAAAATCTACCCTTCTTAATATCATCGGAGGCATTGACAGTGCGGATGGCGGAGATATTTGTATTAATGGCGAGCGGACGGCGGATATGAAAGAAAAGCGTTTGACGATTTATCGGAGAAAACATTTGGGATATATTTTTCAGATGTACAATCTCATACCCAACCTGACCGTCCGGGAAAATATTGAGGTGGGCGCTTATTTGAGTGAAAAGCCATTGAATGTGGATGAATTGTTACATACGCTGGGGCTTTATGAGCATCGGCATAAGATACCGAATCAGTTGTCCGGCGGACAGCAGCAGCGTACGGCTATCGGCCGGGCGATCGTAAAAAACCCGGATATCTTATTGTGTGATGAACCGACGGGCGCCCTGGATTATCAGACGTCCAAGGATATTTTAAAGCTGATCGAGACGGTCAATGAGAAATATGGCAATACGGTCATTATGGTGACTCATAATGATGCCATTAAGGAAATGGCCGACCGGGTTGTGCATCTGCGGGACGGGAATATCCGGAAAAACTATCGGAATGAGCAGCGCATCTCAGCATCAGAGCTTGAATGGTAAGGAGGCCGCCGATGAAAAATCCTTTAAGAAAACGGCTGCTTCGGGAGCTTAAAAGTGAGATTGGAAAATATTTGGTCATTTTTCTTCTTTTAACGGGAACGATCGGTTTTGTATCCGGTTTTTTGGTAGCTGATGGCAGTATGATTACGGCCTACAATGAAAGCTTTGAAAAATATAATATTGAAAACGGAAACTTTCGTCTCACGGATAAGGCGAACAAGGCCCAAAAGAAGACAATACAGTCTTTTGGTGTGACGTTGTATGATAATTTTTATGCAGAAGAAAAACTGACAAATGACAGTACCCTTCGGATTTTTAAAAACCGGGAGGAAGTCAATAAGGCCTGCCTGATGGAAGGCGCAATGCCGGACAGTATGGGTGAGATTGCCATTGACCGTATGTATGCGGACAACAACGCAATCCATGTGGGAGATGTTTTAAGCAGCGGCTCCCGGTCATGGACAGTCACAGGTATGATCGCCCTGTCGGATTACAGTTGTCTTTTTTCAAATAATAATGACTCTATGTTTGATTCGGTGAAATTTGGCGTTTCTGTCGTTACAGAGGATGAGTTTAATACGTTTAGCGAGGGCGAATTGAATTTCAGTTATTCCTGGAAGTATATGCAGGAACCTGTGGATGATGCGGAAGAAAAACAGATGTCCGAGGATCTGATGAAAGTCATCAGCAGCGAGACTTCTCTTGAGGATTATGTACCCCGTTACTTAAACCAGGCCATCCGGTTTGCCGGTGAAGATATGGGCAGCGACAGGGCGATGATGGTAGCTCTGCTCTATATCGTTATTGGGATCATGGCCTTTGTTTTTGGCATTACGACCAGCAATACCATTAATAAGGAAGCAAATGTCATCGGAACGTTGAGGGCTTCGGGATATACATGTAATGAACTGATCCGGCATTATATGGCGATGCCTTTATTGGTGACATTGGCAGGGGCCGTGGCAGGAAATATTCTTGGCTATACGGTGTTTAAAGATGTCTGCGTCTCCATGTATTATGGAAGCTACAGTCTGCCGACGTATGTGACCATCTGGAATGGGGAAGCCTTTCTCATGACGACTGTCGTGCCGGTTCTGATGATGATCGTCATTAACTTTGTTATTCTTAAATATAAAATGACCTTGCCGCCGCTGAAATTTTTACGCCGGGATCTGAGCCGGAGAAAGCAGAAACGGGCTGTTCGGTTAAGTCCGAAAATGGGCTTTTTCCAGCGTTTTCGTCTGAGAGTTATTTTCCAGAATATGAATAACTATATTATTTTGTTTATCGGCGTTATTTTTGCCAATCTGCTGCTTATGTTCGGACTTTTATTTCCGGCAGTGCTGGATCATTATCAGGAGGAAATGGAAAACAACCTGCTTTGCAATTATCAATATATTCTGCAGGTCCCTTTGGACGCTATGGATGAAGAACATAAGCTGGAAAGCCTTTTGGCAATGATGCAGTTTGCCCGTGATGTGGAGACAAAAAATGAGGAAGCTGAAAAGTTCAGCGCTTATTCTTTGAATACGCTGGATGGGGTTTACAAGAGTGAGTCTGTTATGCTTTACGGTATTGCTAAAGACAGCCGATATATTCCGGTGGATGTTTCGGATTCGCAGGTGTATATATCTTCGGCGTATTCGGAAAAATTCGGAATCCGTTCGGGGGATACGATACAATTGAAGGAAGCTTACGAGGATACGCTGTATGAATTTACAGTGACGGATATTTACGATTATGAGGGAGCCCTGGCCGTATTTATGGATCAGACCGTGCTGAATGAGACATTTGATCTGGATAAAGATTATTTCAGCGGCTATTTGTCAAATACAGAAATTACGGATATTGACAGTAAATATATTGGCTCTGTCATTGATCTGGAAGCTTTGACTAAAATTTCCAGACAGTTGGATGTATCTATGGGAAGCATGATGCTTCTTGTTGATGGTTTTGCGATTATCATTTTTATGGTTTTAATCTATCTGCTGTCAAAGATTATTATTGAAAAAAATGCCCAGTCCATTTCCATGGTAAAGATTTTGGGATATTCGGACGGGGAGATCAGCCGGCTGTATATTGTCTCTACAACGATTGTCGTTATTTTGTTTTTACTGATCAGCCTGCCGATTGAGTATCAGATCATGGTATTTCTGTTCCGGGTCATCATGATGGGCAGTATTTCCGGATGGATTCCTTTTTATGTCGATCCGATCCTCTATGTGAAAATGATGGCCATCGGCGTGGGAACTTACTCGGTGGTGGCCGCATTGGAATTTCTTAAGATACGAAAGGTGCCTATGGATGAAGCCCTGAAAAATGTCGAGTGATATATAATGCCAGAAGTGTGGAGGTAGTAGAATGAAAAAAATAATGGCAGTGCTTTTAGCCGGTATTCTTATTCTGGGACAGTCATTTTCTGCGATGAAAGTCCGGGCACAGGAAAGTACGGAAGAAAGCCAAAAAGATAAAACAGAAACGGTTTATGTAAAAGCGGATGCGGAGGGCAATGTTCAGGATATTTCTGTGGAAACGGTGTTGAAAAACAGAAATAATGGCGAAGAACTTCCGGACTATTCGAACCTCAGCGACATTAAAAATATGGTAGGGGATGAAGAATTTACCCAGGATTCGGATGGTACGATCTTATGGGAAAATAACGGCGAAGATATTTCCTATAAAGGTAAGAGCAGTGAAAGCCTTCCTGTCTCTGTGAAGATCAGTTATTATCTGGATGGAAAACAGGCGGCGCCGGAGGAAATAGCCGGAAAGAGCGGTTCGGTCCGTATCCGGTTTGATTATGAAAATCATACGTCCGAAACAGTAACAGTGGGCGGTAAGACGGTGGATGTGCAGACGCCTTTTGTATTACTTTCAGTGATGTTTCTGCCTTCCGATACCTTTTCAAATATTAAAGTAACTAATGGAAAGGTTATGACCAGCGGAGATGATAATATTGTCATTGGTTATGCCAGTCCGGGGCTGGCTGACAGCCTGAAATTGGAAAGCTATGGTCCTACGGAAGACATATCTATCCCGGAATATGTAGAGGTCACAGCGGATGCGTCTGAATTTGAACTGGGATTCACGGCCACGGTGGTTACACCGGGAGTTTTTGCCGATATGGATACGGAGAATCTGGATGATGTGGATGAGCTGATCGACGACATGGATACCCTGACCGATGCATCCAGTCAGCTTGTCAGCGGAACATCCGAGTTTCTTTCCGGAATGAAAACTTTTGAAACCTATATGGCTGAATATATCAAAGGCGTTGGGACTGTAAAGGACGGATCGGATGCTCTGACGGAAGGGATTGCCGCCTTAAACGAGAATAAAGCGGCCCTTCAAAGCGGCGCCGAAGCCCTTCAAAGCGGGTTGGAAGGGTTGAATGGGGCTCTGGCT
>CATZYB010000174.1 GCA_958426095.1 uncultured Lachnospiraceae bacterium | reverse complement strand
CTAACGGCGAATTGCAAGAAATGGCAAGGGAATACGCAACGGGTGGCAACGAGGTTTTGAAAAAAATTAGTAGTGAGATTTTTCATTTTTACTTGAAAGACCCCTATGCTTCACAGTTTCGTAAAATGCTTTCCATTGAGAAATACAAAAATGAGGAAATAGACCGCATATATCGGGAAGTTTATATTGATACTGCTATTTCGTATCAAGCTAAACTATTTGAAGAAATGATTAAACAAGGCTTCATGCGGCAAGCCAATCCCGAAGTCATGGCATTACAATTCTTTTCGCCAATTTTTCTTTTACTCAATAAATATGACGGTATAGCTGAAAAGGAAAAAGAGGCAAAAGAAATATTGGGAAAACATATAGAACAGTTTGACATGATTTACCGTAAGGAGGCAATTTAATGAAAACTGCAATCGTGTACGCCACAAAATACGGCTGTACAAAAGAATGCGCAGAAATCCTAAAGACTTATCTTCATGGTGAAGTAAACATACTTTCAGCAAAAGCAGATAAAATCAATCTGTCCCAATATGACGCTGTTTTTATTGGTGGTTCTGTGTATATGGGTAAAATCCAAAAAGAAATTACGCAATTTTGTAAACGCAATCTAAAACAGCTATTACACATGAAGATTGGATTGTTCGTTTGTTGCTATACCCCGAAAGATACAGAGGGATTTTTTGAAACACTTTACCCCATAGAGCTAATAAACCATGCTTCCTATGTAACCTCTGTCGGCGGCAAGATGGACTACGAAAAAATGAATGTTCTATATAGAAAATTGTTTCATTCTTTGAAAAAGATTGACGGCTTTAATGAGGGATTTACTGAACCAGAAATAAACGAGAGTGAAATAAAAAAATTAGCAGAAACAGTTAATAAGTAACACACATTACTTCTTTACGAATTGAGGTGGTTTAAGGTTTCTATTTTACAAAGCGCATTTTCCTAATCAAAAAGCGCATTGCGTGAAAAGCCTGGCAAAAAATAAAATGATATAATTTGAACATCAAATATAGGAGGTGCCGCAATGCACGCATATGAAGCAATCGAACAATCCTTGACTTTTATCGAGGAACACTTGACAAAAGAAATTTCAACGGAAGAACTGGCAAATACTGTAGGTCTGTCCCCCTTTTATTTTCAGCGCTTGTTCAAGCGGCTGGTAAATAAACCGGTTCAGGAATATGTGAAACTCCGCCGTTTGGCAAAGGTTATTGAAAATCTGAAAAGTACCGACCAGAGGATTCTTGACGCTGCCTTGGACTATGGCTTTTCAAGCCATGCGAATTTCACACGGGCTTTCAAGGAAACGTATGGGATTACGCCTGAAAGCTACAGGAGGGATTTACCAATGCTCAATACATTTGACAAGCCGGAAGTTTCCATGAATTATGTTTTAGTAGATGAAGGGGTTCCGCTGGTGGTAGGAGATATCGTCTTGGAGATCCAGAGAAAGACATTGGAAAAACCGGAAATTTATTTCGGATTGGAAACGGAAGTTCGCATTTCTGAACAAATGCCGGTTGGTGAAAGTACAGGTGTAGATGTGCCAGGGCAGCTTTGGAAGCGCTACCACATGGAGAAGGCTCCAATCGAAGCCAATCTAAATACTACTGTAGAAATGGGAATGTCCCATACGGAAGGTACTTCACAAAACCTTTTCACTTATTTTGCAGGTGGCCTTGTTCAAAATATTCCGGATCGGCTACAGGATGGTTTTGCTAAGAGAGAACTCTCGGCAGGAGAATACATCGTTTGCAGAGTCGAAGCAGAAAATTTTGAGGATTTGGTGACGGTCGCTTTAGATCAGGCCAGCAAATACCTTTTTGGTATATGGCTGCCCCACCACAATTTAACCACGGAGCCTTTCTCGGCAGAAAAGTATTATCGTGACTTAGAGGGTATGGCTTGTATGGAAATTTGGGTTAAGCCTCTGCCGCTGGAAAATAAATGCTAAGGAGGAATTTATGATGGATTGGAATGCGTTATATTCAAATGAACAACCTCCATCGCTGGAGCAAGTCACGGAATACATTAACAATCCGTTATGGACAGATTTTAATAACCGTATCCAGTTCACCTATCGGACCAGACCCTGTATGGAATACAGCCGTTGTTCCATGCAGGCAGGCTGGAATATTAAGTATAAAAAAGGTGGAAAGTCTCTTTGTACGCTCTATCCGATGCAGGGCTATTTTATCGCTCTCGTGGTTGTAGGAAGTCATGAACTTACGGAGGCAGAGTTTCTTATGCCGCAATGTTCCGACTATGTGCAGACAGTATTCAAAAACACGAAAACCGGTAATGGACAGAAATGGTTGATGCTGGATGTACGGGATAGAGGAATTATGGATGATGTATTTAGACTCATCAATCTCAGGAAGCGTATACCGTCATAACAGGAAATATTATGGATTAACCTGCCATACACTTGTCAAGTTTTTTGCGTTATAATAAAGACGGAGGTGTACGGTATGCAGATGAAAAGGCTGTTTCAAATTGTTTACTATTTATTGGAAAACGGAAAATCCTCGGCTCCTGAACTGGCAAACAAATTCGAGGTTTCTACTCGGACCATTTACAGAGATTTAGATAGCATTAGTGCGGCAGGAATCCCAATTTATGCTACACAGGGAAAAGGCGGCGGTATCTCTTTGGAAGAATCATTACCTTTTCTTATTTGGGCAGTAACGGCCAGTATTTATCTCGCTCTGTGAAGCCGCTTAAATTGATCTTCAGGGTAAAATGGTAAACACATACTGCGATTACTATTTGTACGGTATGATTAAAGCTGATGATATTGAAATCACCGATAAGGGGCTGCCTCCTTACGAGCACTGTGAACGCTTTTTCCGAAAGAGCTAAATCCATATAGCCCAATCTGCAACGGCTGAAGAATACCGGCAGAGTGAACGCCTTGTTCAAAGATAATATGCTGCTCTGGCGACAGGCACAGGGGGATAAACAGATCATTGTCACCTGTCCCGGAGTAGATGTTCCTGGGCATATGATATATGAAAAGACAGCAAGAATAATGAAAAGCGGCATGATTCGCTTTGTTATAATGAAAGCAGAAAGGAGGGAAACCATGAACAGCTATAAAGTTGAGAATATAGCGGCAGTGATTTCTTACATTGAAGCGCATCTCAATGAAAAATTGAATTTAGACACTGTTGCAAATGCGGTTTGCTATTCCAAGTACCATCTGCACCGAATGTTCACAGATACAGTTGGGATCACACTTCACGACTATATCCAGCGCAGGCAGCTGACCGAGGCGGCAAAGCTATTGGTGTTTTCTAAAAAGCCGATTATCGAAATTGCGCTGATTGCTGGCTATGAGAGTCAACAGGCATTTACTTCCATCTTCAAATCCATGTATAAGCAAACGCCGCTGGAATATAGACAAAACGAAGTCTTTTATCCTTTGCAACTGGAATTTACATTGAACAAAAATCCAACTGTTCCTGATACGATCATGCAAGAGATTTCTTATGCTACGCTGGCAGATATTCCCGACTGGATGAATTTTATTAAACTTGTCATTGACGGTTTTCCCTGCCTTGACGAAAGTTCCCATCTGGAACAAGTCAGGCAATATGTCGGACAGCGGCAAGCCCTTATTATGCGGGATGGCTCAACCATAATTGGAGCCGCTGCATTTTCCCATCAGACCGGAAGCATCGACTTTCTGGCTGTACATCCGCAATACCGGCATTATGGAGTGGCAAAGGCTTTCCTTGACTTTATGATGTGCAATATATTTGTAGGTCGTGAAATCAGTATTACTACTTTCCGCGAGGGAGATAAAGCTGATACGGGACAGAGAGAGGACTATAAACGTCTGGGTTTTGCCGAGTCAGAGCTTCTCACTGAATTTGGCTATCCCACCCAGCGGCTCATTCTACCA
This sequence comes from uncultured Lachnospiraceae bacterium, assembly GCA_958426095.1. Lineage (GTDB taxonomy): Bacteria > Bacillota > Clostridia > Lachnospirales > Lachnospiraceae > Frisingicoccus. The sequence goes on along the minus strand of CATZYB010000174.1, from coordinate 862 downwards.
CCAAAACAGGAGAAAGGCGACGATGAACGATAACATTTTAGATCAAAAATGGAGTGCGGCATCGCTTCTGCGATTTGCATTTCCTACCATCGTAATGATGATTTTTATGGGACTATACACCATTGTAGATACGATCTTTGTGGCACAGTTTGTGAATACGGATGCGCTTTCTTCTATCAATATCGTGTGCCCCATTATCAACATCACGGTGGGACTGGCTACCATGATTGCAACGGGCGGAAACGCGATTGTTTCCCGAAAAATGGGGGCAGGTAAAAATCAGGAGGCAAAGGAAGATTTCACCTTGCTTATTATCACAGGTGCGGTGATTGGGTTTCTCATTCTTTTGGGTGGGACGATCTGGATTGACAACATTATTTATGCTCTTGGTGCCAGTAATCTGCTCTTTCCCTATTGCAAAGATTATCTCATGGTGCTGTTTCTATTCATTCCAGCCAATATACTGCAAACGCTGTTTTCAAACCTGTTTGTGACGGCTGGAAAACCGGGCCTTGGTTTTGGGCTGTCTGTCCTGGCGGGCGTGGCAAATATAATTTTGGATTATATCTTCATTGTCCCCTGTGGTCTGGGTATCCAAGGCGCAGCTTTGGGGACAGGCTTTGGTTATCTGATTCCCACAGTCACTGGGCTGGCATATTTTGCTCGGAACAAAGGAACGCTGTCTTTCACAAGGCCAAAATTGAAATTGGCAGTCATCGGAGAAAGCTGTTTTAACGGCTCCTCTGAAATGGTAGGCCAGTTGGCAACAGCCGTCACAACATTTTTGTTCAACCGCACTATGATGAACCTGCTGGGAGAGGATGGCGTTGCGGCAATCACGATTATTATTTACTCTCAATTC
>CATZYB010000173.1 GCA_958426095.1 uncultured Lachnospiraceae bacterium | reverse complement strand
CGGGGGAGTCATTTACGCCACAGACAAAATGGGCCTGATTACGGTACGGGATACCATCAGGCTATGTAATGTGGGCTTACTCTTGGATAGTAAGCCCAGCCATTTTGGCCATTTCAATAATCGAACGTTTTGAAACTTTTTTATCGTGATAATCGATCAGATCATTCATATCCCCGGTGAAAATATCACAGGGTTCATATTTTTTCAGGATGATCCGCTCGTCATCCACAAATATTTCTAAAGGATCCCGTTCACCGATATTCAGATTGCGCCGAAGCTCGATCGGCAGGGTGATACGGCCCAGTTCATCTAACTTTCTTACGATTCCTGTACTTTTCATTAAAAACAACTTCCTTTCGCGAAGCATCGGTTTTTTTCTCAATAAAACAAAAAACTGCCAAAACACCTCATGTGTCTGACAGTCACCTTTGACTTTTTCTATTATTCATTTATCCCAATCATAGCAGTGACGAAGGAATTTGTCAATGAATTTTTTTAGAATAATTTTCAAATATTTTCCATATATATGAAATTAATTACAGTCGAGGGTGAGAATCTTTGAATAAAATATGGGGTTGGATGCTGATCATCGGAATTACTGTAGGGCTGATCACCGGAAAGTCGGCGGAAGTATCCACGGCACTGGTGGAATCTGCGAAGAGCGGGGTGAACCATGCCATTGGAATGGCGGGGGTTGTCGCCATGTGGAGCGGTATTATGCGCCTGGCGGAAGCGGAAGGCTTGTTGGATATTCTCACCAGAAAGATGGAGGGGCTGATTCATTTTTTGTTCCCGTATATTCCAAAGGGACATCCGGCGGAAAAATACATATCCCTGAATTTTGCGGCCAATGTACTGGGGCTTGGTTGGGCGGCGACGCCGGCGGGACTTTCAGCGATGGAGGCCCTGGAGCAGCTGGAGGAGGAACGAAGAGAAAAAAGACATCCTCTGGCAGTGGAGGCGGGAACAGCCAGCCGGGAAATGTGTACGTTCCTGGTTATTAATGTGTCGTCACTTCAGCTGATCCCGATGACGATCATTGCTTACCGGAGCCAGTTCGGCGCCGCCGTGCCGACAGGGATCGTTCTCCCCGGGATTCTGGCAACGGCGGCCTCCACAGTGGCGGGAATTATTTTTGTCAAGGCCATGGGGAGGCGCCGATGAACCTGATTTTATTTTTATCAAATTGTATTATTCCGGTCATTATTTTGTATGTGGTTGTTCTTGGACTGAGCATGAAACTGGATATTTTTGACATTTTTCTGGAAGGGGTGCAGGACGGGCTGAAAACGGTGGGCGGTATCCTTCCGACGTTGATTGGGCTTTTGACGGCTGTGGGAGTCCTGCGGGCGGCGCATGTTTTTGATTATATAGGTCAGGCGTTGGGGCCGATTATTGAAAAACTGGCTATGGCGCCGGAGGTATTGTCATTAATTTTTATTAAATTGTTTTCCTCGACGGCGGCTACAGGGTTAATGCTGGATATTTTTACGGAATATGGTGTGGATTCCAGGAACGGCTGGCTTTCGGCCCTGGTTTTAAGCTGTACGGAAAGCTGCATCTATACAATGTCGCTTTACTATATGTCACAGAAGATTACAAAGACCCGGTGGACTCTGGCTGGGGCGCTGACAGCGGCGGTGGTCGGCGTGGCGGTCAGCATTGTTCTGACGGGGCTGATGTACTAAAATTACATATTGACTTTAGGGGTGATAACCATTATAATTGAAGTGGTTTTAAGAGGTCGCAAAGGTGCGTAAATGCTGCCTTTGCGATTTTTTTTACGATAAGAAAAAATGAAAAGGGATGGAGAAAATGAAAGGTTATTTGAAAAAAGCTTTAGCAATGATGATGGCCGGCGCTATGGTTTGCGGTATTTTAACCGGATGCGGTTCCAGCACGACCGAGACAAAGGCAGATACAACAGCAGATTCAACAGCTGAGACAACAGCGGAGACTGGTTCTGAAAGCGCTTCAGGCGAAGTATCCGCAGAAGTGAAAACGGTTGAGGACGGCGTTTTAAAGGTAGCTATGGAGTGCGGTTATGCGCCATACAACTGGACTCAGCCAACGGATGCCAACGGTGCGGTTCCGATTTCCGGAAGCTCCGACTATGCCTATGGATATGATGTTATGATGGCAAAATACGTCGCTGAAAAACTTGGCCTTGAACTTGAAATCGTAAAACTTGACTGGGATTCTCTTGTACCAGCCATACAGTCCGGTACAGTAGACTGTGTTATCGCGGGACAGTCCATTACATCGGACCGTCTTCAGATGGTAGATTTTACAACACCTTATTACTATGCATCCATTATCACACTGGTAAAAGCTGACGGACCATATGCGGACGCTGCCGGTGTTTCTGACCTGGATGGCGCTACATGTACTTCACAGTTGAATACCGTATGGTATGATACATGTATTCCACAGATCCCAAATGTTAATAAGTTACCGGCTCAGGAATCCGCACCGGCGATGTTAGTAGCTCTGGAATCCGGCAAATGTGATGTTGTTGTTACCGATATGCCGACAGGTATGGCTGCTCTTGTTGCTTATCCGGATTTTAAGCTGTTAGATTTCAGCGGAACCGATGATGACTATGAAGTTTCCGAAGAAGAAATCAATATCGGTATTTCTGTAATGAAAGATAGTCCTTTGACAGCACAGATTAATGAAGTGCTTAAAGATCTGACACCGGAAGATTTTGACACAATGATGGAAGAAGCTATTTCTGTTCAGCCGCTTTCCGAATAAAGAAATAACTGGAAAAAATTACGGGCACGGGGTCGGCATGATCTTCGTGCCCTGCGTGTATATAAAAATACAAAGGGGGAAAAAACGATGCCTGAAACCTTCTGGGGAAGAATCGTTATGTTGATTCAAGATTATTCCACGTCATTTCTGCGGGGCGCCGGAGTGACCATGATCATTGCTCTGGTGGGAACTTTTATCGGATGTATCATCGGATTTGCCGTTGGTATTGTTCAGACCATTCCTGTTTCTAAAAAAGACAATATAGTTAAACGTGTTTTGATGAAAATCATACGTTTTATTCTCACGGCTTATGTGGAGGTGTTCCGAGGAACGCCGATGATGGCCCAGGCCATGTTTATTTATTTTGGTTCGGCGGCCGTATTTAATATCAATATGTCCATGTGGTTTGCCGCATTTTTTATTGTATCGATCAATACGGGAGCTTATATGGCAGAGACTGTCAGGGGCGGTATTTTATCCATTGACCCAGGACAGACCGAGGGCGCCAAGGCAATCGGTATGAATCATGTTCAGACAATGCTTTACGTTATCATGCCTCAGGCGCTGCGAAATATTATGCCGCAGATCGGCAACAACCTGATCATCAATATTAAGGATACCTGTGTTCTTTCGATTATCGGAACAGTTGAATTATTCTATACGACGAAGGGTGTGGCCGGAGCAAAATATTTGTACTTTGAATCCTTTGCCATTGCCATGGTGATGTATTTTGTTCTTACATTTACATGTTCGCGGATTCTTCGTTTCTGGGAGGGTAAGCTGGACGGACCGGACAATTTCGACCTTGCGACGACAGATACGCTGGCGCATACGAGCGGTATGTACAATTACCCGGATAAAACGAAGGAGGAAGAGTGATCATGGGCGAAAAGATTTTAGAGATCCGTCATTTAAGCAAAGCCTTCGGAAAAAATGTGGTGCTTCGGGATATTGATTTTTCCGTCAAACAGGGGGATGTGACCTGTATTATCGGAGCTTCCGGTTCGGGAAAGTCTACATTGCTCCGCTGCATTAATTTTCTGGAAGAGCCAACGACCGGAGACATTATTTACCACGGAAAAAGTATGATGGAGCAGCGGATGAATGAAGCCGCCTACCGTGCAAAGGTGGGGATGGTGTTCCAGAGCTTTAATTTATTTAACAATATGACAGTTTTAAAAAATTGTATGGTGGGACAGGAGAAAGTCTTAAAGAAGGATAAAGAAACCGCCCGCAGGAACGCCATGTACTTTTTAGATAAGGTCGGCATGGCGCCGTATATCAATGCAAAACCGCGGCAGCTGTCCGGCGGTCAGAAACAGCGTGTCGCCATCGCGCGAGCATTGGCCATGGAGCCGGAGGTGCTTTTATTTGACGAACCGACCTCGGCGCTGGATCCGCAGATGGTCGGAGAGGTTTTAGCCGTTATGCGTAAGCTGGCAAACGAGGGATTGACGATGATGATCGTTACCCACGAGATGGCTTTTGCCCGGGATGTATCTAATCATGTGGTCTATATGGCCGGGGGCGTTATTGTGGAGGAAGGGGAACCGAAGCAGATTTTCGGCAATCCGCAGAATGCTCAGACAAAGGAATTTTTAAGTCGTTTTGTCAATAACTGATAAAGAAAATTGTATGGTAGTTTTGGAGGATTTATCATGAAAAAGATAGGATTTGTTGGACTTGGGATTATGGGCAAGTCGATGACCCGTAATCTGATGAAAGCCGGATATGAGCTTCATATTTATGCGAGGACAAAGGCAAAGGTTGAAGATGTTATTGGCGAAGGCGCTGTTTTTCACGAAACGGCCGGTGAATGTGCCGCAGCATCGGAAGCCGTTATTACCATTGTTGGTTATCCAAAGGATGTGGAAGAAGTTTACTTTGGAGAAAACGGTATCCTTGGCAATGCAAAACCGGGAACCTATGTGATCGATATGACAACCTCCAGTCCGAAACTGGCAAAGAGAATTTATGAGGCGGCAAAGGAAAAGGGACTGCATGCCCTGGATGCTCCGGTGACCGGCG
>CATZYB010000172.1 GCA_958426095.1 uncultured Lachnospiraceae bacterium | reverse complement strand
AAATGACCAGGCCGATTTTTTACAAACGTTCTGAAAATTTTTTTCTACTTGATATTGGAATCACTCAATCTAAAAACATATTGTATGAATTGTTTAAATATGCTGCCATCGGTCTACAGAAAACATTTCATAAGGTTTTAAATAAAAACGCTCCGCATATTTCTGTTTTAATGCGGGCATTTTCTGATGTCTGAACAAAGTGAGTTTCAGAAAATGTCCGCTAATCAATAAACGGAAATAAGCGGAGATGCTTTTTATAAAACCTTATGATGTTTTAAGATGACCGATGACAGCATCAATTTAAACACTCATATGCATATTTTTTACTCTATTGGGTGCAGATTTTTGAGGGAGACATCGAGAATTGGTGCAGAGTGGGTCAAAGCCCCGCTGGACACATAATCAACGCCAATATCTTTGATGCGCTCGATGTTTTCTCTGGTAATATTTCCGGAGCACTCTGTCTCGGCCCGGCCCTTTGCCATGGCCACAGCCTCTTTCATTGTCTCAACGGACATATTGTCAAGCATGATAATGTCAGCGCCCGCATCGAGGGCCTCTTTAAACATATCCAGGTTTTCAACTTCTATTTCTATCTTACGCACAAAAGGCGCATATTCCCGTGCCATCTCCACAGCCTGGCGCACGCCGCCGGCCGCTCCGATATGATTATCTTTAATAAGAACACCGTCGGATAAATTATAACGATGATTATGTCCGCCGCCGACCCGGACTGCATATTTTTCAAAAATCCGCATATTCGGCGTCGTCTTACGCGTATCCAAAAGTTTTGTATGGGAACCTTCCAAAAGTTTTGCCACACTGTGGGTATAAGTTGCAATGCCGCTCATCCTCTGAAGATAATTTAAGGCTGTGCGTTCACCGGAAAGAATCACCCGGATGTCTCCCCGTACCACCGCAAGGATGTCCCCTTTTTTTACCTCTGCCCCGTCAGAGACATATTTCTCAATCTGAATCTCCGGCTCCAGCAGTTCAAAAACTCTCTGAAAAATATCCATTCCGGCGATGATACCGTCTTCCTTGCAGATCAACTGGGCTTCACCCTTTTTATAAGTCCGCATCACCGAATTGGTCGTAACGTCTTCATCGGAAATATCCTCCCGAAGTGCCTGTAAAAGCAAATTATCCACATTTAATCTGGTTGTTATTGGATTCATGGGTTGCTTCCCTCCTGATTTCTTCCCAAATGTTTTCTTTACACCGGAGGTGATATGCCTCCGGATCTTCGTATTCTCCCATATCTATATTATATAAAGATTTAATCTTAGAAATATCCATGGACGCCCGCAGCCTATTTCTGCCCTTTAATGAATATTTTTGTATATGGGCTGCTGCCCGTTCAGCAAACACAAGACTTTCCAACAAAGAGTTGCTTGCCAGCCGATTCGCTCCATGGACGCCGTTGCAGCTCGTCTCTCCGGCCGCATACAGGTGTCCCATAGACGTGCGGCTGTCACTGTCTACCCAGACGCCGCCCATAAAATAGTGCTGTGCCGGAACAACCGGTATCGGCTCCTTCGTAATATCATAGCCTTCTTCAAGACACCTCTCGTAAATATTCGGGAAACGTTCCCGGACATCCATATCCTTAATTGTCAAGAAGGAAAGCCTTACATACGGCATGTGATCTTTTGCCATCTGGCGGTGGATCGCCTCCGTCACCACATCCCTCGGAAGAAGCTCATCCACAAACCGCTCTCCCTGCTTATTATATAAAACTGCGCCTTCCCCCCGAACCGATTCGGAAATGAGAAAGCTCCGTCCCGGTCGGCACGTATATAAAGTTGTCGGATGGATCTGAACATAATCCATATGTTCTACTTCGATGCCATGTTTTAAGGACAGCGCCAATGCGTCTCCTGTCAAGTGGGGAAAATTCGTTGAATGTTCATAAATTCCGCCAATACCGCCGCAGGCCCAGATGACATCCTGGGCAAACACCGGAACCAGTTCCCCTTCCGGCGTTCTTAAAATCACACCGTCGCACTGATTATCCCTCTCAAGAATATCCACCATTTCTGTCTGCGTCATAATAGTGACATTCTTTTGCTCCATAACGTGTTCCAGCAGGGTACTGGTAATCTCTTTTCCGGTAATATCTTCATGATACAGAATCCGGTTTCTTGAATGGGCCCCTTCTCTCGTGTAAAGAAGTTCCCCATTCTCCCTGGCAAAATCCACGCCATAATCAATTAACTGGCAAATGACATTTCTGGAAGAACGAATCATAATGTCCACCGATTCTTTTCTGTTCTCATAATGCCCGGCCTTCATTGTATCCTCAAAAAAGCTGTCATAATCTGACGCATCATGAAGCACACAGATGCCGCCCTGAGCGAGAAAGGAATCGCTCTCTTCCAGTTCCGCCTTTGTAACCATCAATATTTTTGTTGTCTCCGGCAAATGCAATGCCGCAAAACATCCCGCAACGCCGCAGCCAACAATAATCACATCATACATTCGTTTCATACGTTCCCTGCCTATCTGGATAACTCCAGCATGCGCTTTAAAGGTGCGTGTGCCTTATCCATAAAATCTTCCGGCATTTCCAATCCTGCGCCATCCTGACTCAAAACAGAAATGATCTTATCCAGCGTCACCTTTTTCATATCCGCACAGATCTGATGTTCCCCAGCCGGATAAAACCTTTTCTCCGGATTTCTCCGCTTCAGTTCATATAAAACGCCCAGCTCTGTGACGATGATAAAGTCCAGAGATTCACTGGCTGTCGCATAGTCAATGATTCCCGAAGTACTCCCGATATAATCGGCCAGAACTGTCACTTCTTCCCGACATTCCGGATGGACAAGAACTTTCGCTTCCGGGTGTTTGTCCAGGGCAGACTGAACATCCTCTTTTGTGATCATCGTATGTATCGGGCATCCGCCGTCGTTAAAAATAAACTTCTTTTCCGGAACCTGACGTGAGATATACGTTCCCAGATGCTGGTCCGGAATAAAATAAATGACCGGATTCGGAAGAGCTTTCACAACCTTCAGTGCATTTGAAGATGTTACACACACATCGGAATGTGCTTTCAGCTCGGCAGTGGAATTCACATAACAGACAACAGCCACATCCTCTTTATATATATTCCGTACTTCTTCAATCTTTGCCACTGTGGCCATATGCGCCATCGGACAGTCTGCCTCCGGTTCAGGAAGCAGTACCTTCTTCTCCGGATTCAGAAGCTTTGCGCTTTCTCCCATAAAGGACACTCCGCAAAGAACAATCGTCTGTTCTGTAACTTTTGTTGCCATTTCACTTAAATAATAGGAATCCCCTACATAATCTGCAATTTCCTGAATATCATCATCAACATAATAATGTGCCATAATAACCGCATTTTTTTCCTGTTTTAACCGCAGGATCTGCGCTTGCTTTTCGTTCATCTCTGCCTCCACCCTTTTCGTTTCTTCAGGTTTCGTTTCAGTATAGCACATTTATTTACAGTTGACAAGACACCTGTCCTTTCTCAAAAGTTATATGAATAATATATCGTGGTTAATGGTCTGATAAAAAAGTTTTTCAAAAGCTTCCCGTTCCCTGGTCTGCGCCAGGGCCCACATCATCTTCGTCACCGTAGCCTCCAGAGTCATGTCATAGGACTCAAAGACAGGGAAATGCTCTTTTAATTCCTTTCCCACCTGATATACGGACATATCGCTTCCCTCATGAGTCACCTGTGTCGCCATAACAAGAAATTTTCCGGCTTTCATCCACCGTTCAATGGCATTATAAAAGCTATTATCCCCATAATTCGGAAGTCCGCCGACCCCAAAGGATTCGATGATCACCCCGTCGTAATCGTTGATCAGCGCATCCAGAATACTGCCGTTCATTCCCGGGACCAATTTCAAAAGAAAAACCTTTGTATCCATCTCATGGCCGAATTTCAACGGGCGCACCGTCTGTTCTTTATCATCAATATAGAAAATAATTCTCTTATCATGGATGCTTGCAATATCCGGATAGTTAATACTTGAAAAAGCATTGTAACTTTTCGATCGGGTTTTCTTCGCCCGGGTTCCTGCAATGACCTTACCCCCAAAAACAATGACAACGCCATGGGCCCGGTCATCGGACGCAAAACGCAGGCTGTCCAGGAGATTGGACCGTGCGTCTGTGATCGCCAGGTCTATCGGCTTCTGCGCCCCGGTGATCACTACCGGCTTCCGGTTATTTTGAATAAGGTAAGACAGGGCCGCCGCCGTATAGGCCATTGTATCTGTTCCATGGCAAATAACAAACCCGTCATAATACTCATATTTTTTCTCGATCAGCTCGGCCAGGATCAGCCAGTGGGAACTGTTGATATTCGTGCTGTCCAGATTAAAGGGCGCCACTGTATCTATATGGCAGAATTCTTCCGCCGAAGGAATATAGGAAATAATTTCTTCCGCTGAAATCTTTGGCGCCAGCCCATGTTCTGTATATTTTGAGGCGATCGTACCTCCTGTTGCTATCAGCAATATCTGTTTCATTTCTTTTCCTTTCCGTTTCTTAATATTTCTTATAGGCCAGTATATCAACTTCCTTCTGACACCGTCAAGGCCAGTCGAAAACTAATTTTTCCCCGCTTGATCAATATTCCCGGTATACAAATTCATGGTTGACGCATATAATAAAGCAAGGTATAATTATTGATGTAAGGCGCAGTAGCCAAGTGGTAAGGCAATGGTCTGCAACACCAGTACGCACCGGTTCAAATCCGGTCTGCGCCTCTAAAATCAGGGGCTGTCGGGAAATAGATAGTCCCAGATAGAGGCCGGAGTAACTCCTATGA
>CATZYB010000171.1 GCA_958426095.1 uncultured Lachnospiraceae bacterium | reverse complement strand
TGCATATTTGGGTCAAAAAAGTTCTTCGTTGCCGACGCAATACCATTCACCTGAGTAAAGGTACCGATTCCCAAAAGACCAACACAGGCCCCAAAGAAAGCAAATATCTTTCCAAGCCACCTGAATTTTTTTCCCATACCATTCTCAATATAATAGAATGGTCCGCCGAGAACATGTCCTTCTGCGTCAATCGTTCGATACTTAATCGCCAGAAGACCTTCTGCATACTTGGTCGCCATACCAAACAGGGCCGCAACGACCATCCAGAACAAAGCGCCCGGTCCACCGGCGGCAATGGCCGTCGCTACACCGACAATATTTCCGGTACCGATCGTCGCCGACAGCGCTGTACAAAGCGCGCCGAAACTGCTGACCTCTCCGCTGCCGTCTTCCTCGTTCTGCACCATAAACTTCAATGCTTTGCCCAAATGCCTGATTTGAAGCAAGCCCAGCCGAATGGTCAGGTAAATACCCGTCGCCAGAATCATGATAATTAACGGCAGACCCCAAACGGCATCATCAATCCACTTGATCAGTTCGTTGATTTGTTGTAACATTTTTCTTCCTCCATCCTTTTGCCTGAGAGAATTACAGCGGACTGCTGCGTACACCTTCGGCTCTCAATATTTTTGAGTCTCTCCTGAGTTGGCTTAAAAGCCATTTTTATACATTTTTTAAGCTCTGTTCTAAATCTGCAATAATATCATCCACATTTTCCAGACCAACAGACAGGCGGATCAGCCCTGGATTTACACCGGCTGCGATCAGCTGTTCATCCGTCAGCTGACGATGGGTCGCACTGGCCGGATGGAGTACGCATGTACGGATATCCGCTACATGTACTTCATTGGAGGCCAGTTTCAAGCCGTCCATGAACCGGACGGCCGCTGCTTTTCCGCCTTTGATCGTAATAGAGATAACGCCGCAGGTTCCCTTCGGCAGATATTTCTTTGCCAGTTCATGATATTTATCTCCCGGCAAAGCTGCATAACTGACAGATTCAATCTTATCCGAAGCCTGCAAAAACTTTGCAACTTTCAGAGCATTTTCGCAATAACGTTCCATACGGATCGGCAATGTTTCCAATCCGAGATTCAGTAAGAATGCGGAATGGGCTGCCGGATAGGCGCCGAAATCACGCATAAGCTGCATACGGGCTTTGATGATATAAGCCATCTCGCCGAAATCCTTCGTATAGATAACGCCATGATAAGACTCATCCGGTTCGGTAAATTCAGGGAATTTGCCGTTCGCCCAGTTAAATTTACCGCTGTCAACAATGACACCGCCAATCTGAAGAGCATGTCCATCCATGTATTTAGATGTGGAATGGACCACGATATCTGCACCGAACTCAATCGGTTTACAGAGAATCGGTGTGGCAAAGGTATTATCAATGATCAGAGGCACATCGTTTTTATGGGCAATCTTCGCAAATTTCTCAATATCCAGAACAGCCAGCGCCGGATTTGCCAGAGTTTCTCCAAAAACACAGCGGGTATTTGGCTTAAAAGCTTTTTGAATGGTTTCTTCATCGGCTTCCGCATCCACAAAAATACATTCAATCCCCAATTTCTTTAAGGTAACGGCAAAAAGATTAACTGTACCGCCATAAATCGTAGAAGTACTGATAAAGCTGTCCCCGGCATTACAAAGATTCAAAATCGAAAACAGAGAAGCCGCCTGACCGGAAGATGTACACATGGCGCCGACACCGCCCTCCAAATCCGCGATTTTTTTCTCTACTGCATCTACTGTCGGATTGGCAAATCTGGAATACATATATTCCGTCGGCATATCAAATAACTGTCCGATATGCTCTGTCGAATCAAATACATAGGTTGTACTCTGTACGATCGGCATTACCCGTGGCTCTCCGTTTTTCGGCGTGTAGCCTGAATGCAAACATTTTGTTTCGTCTCTCATGACTTCATTCCTCCGTTTTCCGCAAGTTTTTCTTTTAATGTAGGATCAAACACTCCCTGGCGGAGCATTTCTATTTCCATCCGGTACGGCGCCCAGGATTTTTTTGGCTGACTGGCATCAGCCACATAAGGCGTCTCCAGAATTTTCGGTATATTTTCAAAATCTTTATGGTGGACAATCCGATTCAATGCTTCAAAGCCGATATGTCCAAAACCGATATTTTCATGCCGGTCCTTTCCGGCTCCCGGCGCATTTTTACTGTCATTAATGTGAAATACGGCAATCTGGTCTTTTCCGAGAATCCGGTCAAACTTCTCCATGACACCGTCAAAATCATTAATAATATCATACCCCGCGTCGCTTGTATGGCAGGTGTCAAAACATACCCTCAGCTTATCATTACAGGCAACTTTCTCATAAATCTGAGCCAGTTCTTCAAAGCTTCTGCCAATCTCGCTGCCTTTGCCGGCCATTGTCTCCAATGCCACATAAACCCTGGAATCCCGGTCCAGCACTTCATTCAGCGCTTCGGCAATCTTTGCAATGCCCGCCTCGGCTCCGGCCCCCACATGGGCTCCCGGATGGACAATAAGAATCCGGCTGCCCATAGCTTCCGCACGGCTCATTTCCAGATTCATAAAATCCACTGCCAATTCAAAGGTTTCCGGTTTCACCGTATTTGCCATATTAATAATATAAGGCGCATGAATAACGATTTCCCCTATGTCATGCTCCCGCATATAGTTCCAGCCTTCTTCAATGCGAAGTTCACTGATATCTTTTCGTTTTGTATTCTGAGGTGCTCCCGTATATACCATAAAGGTATTGGCACCGTAGGATACGGCTTCCTTCGCCGAACCTAAAAACATCTCTTTTCCACTCATCCCCACATGGGAACCTATTTTCAGCATATTTTCTCCTTTTCACCGCGCCCGCCGACCGTGTCTCCTATCGGCTCCGGTTATCGTGCCCGCCGGTAGGCCACTCCGTTCTCCAGTTCAATATCCCGGCATGTAAATAACTGGTCTACTGTTAAAAAAGTATAACCCATCCTCTGTAATTCGTCAATAATTCCGACAGCCCCCTCCAGCCCATAATCTGAAATATCATGCATCAAAATAATATCTCCGTCCTTCACGGTTTCCGCCGTTTCCCGGATGATTTCTGCGGCAGCCTTTCCTGTCCAGTCCTCCGTATCCACCGACCACAGAATCATCGGACAGTCCAGCCAGTTTTCCAACACTTGATCGATCTCACCAAAGGGCGGCCTCAAAAGCAAATGGCTCGGTCCGATGATCGACTCAATGGCCTCTTTGGATTTTTGGATTTCTTCTTTCTGTTTTTCCTCCGACAGACAGGCCAAATCCACATGACTGTAAGTATGAATACCAAGCTGATGCCCTTCCTCATACATTCGCCGGACAATCTCCTGATTTTCTTCCACCTGGGCCCCGATCATAAAAAAGGTGGCATGGACCCCTTTTTCTTTCAGCATATCCAAAAGCGCATCTGTCTTTCCTTCTTTTGGACCGTCATCAAAGGTCAACGCCACCAATCGTTCACTTTCTTCATAAATATCAAAGGTCGAGCTTTCTGACATGGCCAGTACACTTCTGGCTCCCGACACCAGCAAAGACATTAAAATCATGCTCAACGCTGCCGCCAAAACCCGGAATTCTTTCATCCAACCGCTCCCTTTAAATCTTTCAGACTAATATATGCCCGTCTCTGGCCCGATATGCTCCCGAAATCTCTTTACTATTTAGCCCCGGTCTTTTGCCCGTTCCTCTGCCCGCCGAATCATATCCATCATATCCTGTAGTTCTCTTTGAGACATTTTTGTATATTCGGCCAGTTCACGAAGGGTCGGTTCCTGGCCATTTTCCTCCATCAGATGTTTTCCGGCCTCATTAACCAATGTGACTTTACCAACAACGGCATTTTCCACATCACCTTCTAAGGGATAAACCTGAATATAAGCTTTCCTAGCCTATTCCACAGCCTGAAGTACTGACTTTTCCACATAAACGGCAGACATTCCCCTGCCCGCATCCAAACTTCCGCCCACTCCTGAATGGCGGCCAGCCTTTACACCACTGCCGCATAACTCTGAGAGCTTCATGAACAGGGCCATATTGCCCTCCTGCACAACATCCGAAAAATCCTCCGGAACAACCGACAGTTTTTTCGCCTGCTCCAGAATCCTTTCCATCCAACTCTCGGATATTTTTTCAATCACGGTCGCATCACCGTTCAAAAGCTTCTCATACAACGCCTGAAGCTCCTCCTGGGCACATACGGAAAGCCCCTCGATCTCTTCCATGTACATACGCAGGGCCCTAGAATCCGGCAGCTCCGCCCCTGCTGCTGATTTTCCTGGCATATCCGCCGTATCGGCCAAAGCATCTTTCTTCCCCTCTCCGCCGATCTCAGGCAATTCTTCATCCCCGGTCTCTTCTGAGCCTTCAGAGCCCTTTGTATCCGCCGACTTTAACAAATATTCCAGTACCATTCTCTTTTGAGTTTCATTCAACTCCATTTTGTCAAAATAACCCAAAATCTCTTCTCTGGATAACGGCTCCTCAGCCGTTCTTATAATTTCCGATACCTCCCGTATCGTCTCTGTAAATGTATTTTGATCCAACATAAAATAACCATCCTTTTTCGCCAAACACACACCGTGTCGCTAAGTGTTCACAGTATATCATAAAAAATTGGTTTGGAACAAGGGTATTCGGTTATTCCTTATACTAATTTATAAAAGAATAGCACAAAAAGACGGAACCAATTATCCAAAATCAGTTCCGCCGCTTTATCTTTCGTATATTCATCTTCTTATCTCTCCGCTAACTTCCGCTCCAGTTCCGCAATCCGCTGTTCAAAACTTTCTGCCTGA